>JACQIE010000015.1 GCA_016198645.1 Candidatus Aenigmatarchaeota archaeon
GTGAGGGTTAAAGTGACTACCTATATTATATATGAATCGTTTAGTGCACACCTCACGTTTTCCGAACTACGCCGAATTTCCAGCGTCAAGTCGTGTCGCCTCTACGAAATCACGGAGTGCATCACGCCAAGAGTGCTCACCGGTTGCAGTGTCGCATAATCACTCAACCCCGGAGTAGGGTCATAACGCAGGTTTATCACGCCTTCTCCGTAGAGTTGGAATGCGCCGGCGATGTACGCAGGGTCTCGTGATATCCAGTGCACGAATCCGGCGGCTCGTTGCCCGCTCGCAATCTTCAGAAAATCCGTTCTTGCCCTGCCGCGACCGGCCGGGTTCCGGGAATATGCCCTTTCAAGATTCGCAAGGGCGTTGTAAAATTCTTCCGCCGTCTTTCTCTCCTTGAGCGCAGCTCTGGCAGCCACTATGTCCGAATGGAACCCGCCAAGCGGCTCAAAGTATGCCCGGAAGTCCGGGCGTTCCTGATAAACGTCGCCCATGGTCTTGATTCTCGGAAGATGCGCGGCTATCGGCGTCTTGCCGGATAAAGGAACATACCTTATCATATAGGCTTTATCCACCGAATTTGGGGCAAGACCGGTTAATAATACTCCGTCTGGTGCAGTGATGTCGCCTTTTCGCAATGCCGAAAAATATTCTGCCGCGTCTTTTTCATCTATAGACGGAAAACCTTGGGTAATCGTCGTAAGCATCTTTACGAAGATTGCCTCATCTAATCTTTGGTACGCATGTGCCGTTACAAGAGCGAGAACAGCGTCGTGTTTAACACGGTCGCGCGTTGCCGCTTCTTCCACACGTATCTGCACGGTCGCACATGGTGCTTGTTCTATGCTTCTCGCGCCTTCGTCCGCGCGCGCTTCGTCTTCACGAATTCCGTCACTTAGTATACGAGACGCGCGAGTATTCGGAGCATCGGTCGTGGCAAACCCGGTAGGCGCGGCTTTTCCCGTGTGCAATTTCGGTTTATACGTCCGCTCTCCCAGCCGGTCGTTATCCAGAAACTGTTCGTCCAGCGCCTTCCCGAGATTTTCCGGGCATTCAAGTATCCATTTTATAAGCGGAATCGCGTGGTCGCCTTTCACGCGCACTATGCGTAAATAATCCGTCATCCTGTCCAGCCTGTCGGAGTCGTCTTTGTTGCCATCGCAGACCGCCATTAATGCTTTGTAGAACAGCTCTATTTCTTCGGGGTGTGCGAGCATATTTCTCGCGGATACCGCCAAGTCCGTATAATCTTTGCCTACGTATTCATGCAGAACAGGATTTTCTTTGTACATGCCAAAAATATTGCTGACGCGCCCCGGAGAAGCTTTGATATGCTGCCGAACGGGTTCAGCCGGAGCGGCAGCCAGAGCAAGCTGCGCATTTTTTCCCGGCGTCGCGGCATCGTGCTCTGTTATATGATACGTTTGGCTGTTTGGTTCGGGTTGTATTTCTCCCGCGTTGTCAACAGCCGTGCCTTCCTCTGCCGTTCCGTTGCCATCGGGTATGTACCGTATTGTTTTTCCGTCAGGTTCGATTCGCCCGCCTGGCACTCTGCGTATTCCTCTTTTCATCTGATACAACGCATCAGTCACATCTTTCTGCGTAAGGTTAGGGAAATGCGGTTTCAGTCCATCATACAAATCTCCATGTGTTATATATTGTTCAGGATGCCTCGTCACGAAATCCACTGCCGCCCGATGGGCGCCTGGATTTCTGATACGTCGCGGGCTTTTTTCTTTCAACGCAGTAGCCGGTCCAATGCCGACATCCGTAGCGTTTTCCTGACGGGCGTATGCTTGCACGATATTGTCTATCGTAACATTATGGTCAAATGCCACGTCTTCGCTCCCCGGCATCTGCAGAAGCTCCGTTCTCAAGCCCGCAACATATGCGTTTTGTTCCCATATAGGAGAGGGTATGTTCTCCAGTAGAGCTAAAATATGAGTGCGAGCATCGTGGAGAGTATTGGAGGTCACGTCATGAGCCAGTTTTTGAAGCTCTTGCTCCAGCGTCAGTTGCATACGATATTTATTCCAAAATGCTTAAAAATCCAATGCTTAAAAAATGTCAACGAACTGCGCACTAGCTGCGCGGAGAGTATCCAGACGCTATCAAAGTATTGGCGCCGTATTGCGCTACCCGCGTATCAAAATCACCATGCAGTTTATTTCTGTTTTCCGTCATCCATCGTAATAGCGGCTCGGTGGCGTCGCCCTTTTTCGCGACTACTTCCAGAAACGCTGCCATCCTGCCTCCCAAATCTACTCTGTTGCGATTCATCTGTTCAAGCGCAAGGCATGCATCGTAAAATGTATCGACAAGGTTTTCTGTAGTCAGCGCATTTCTCGCCGACAATGCGGAAGCCTGAAAGCCCGGTGCGTTAAGAAAATACCTTGCCAAGTCGGGAGGAGCTTCGTCGTGTAAATTAGTGAAGTTTCTGGCGTGCGGATAGGGTTGCGGTTTCTGCGTCGGACCTGAAGGGTTGTAACCAGCGGTCGCGCCATTTCCGCCATGCCCGGCGGGCTCGCCCGTCGGCGTATATGCGGAATCCCGTGCAGCGCCATCGGTTCGTGTCGCGGTAGTTTCAGGAGGCAAGTATTCTATCCATCCGGGGCCATGTCTTATATGGGCAGAATCAATACCACGACCTCCATGTTCCGCGAGATAACGGAAAATGCCATATACATCTTTCATCTCCATATCAGGATAGGCGCCGCGAAGAGCGTCACGCAACATATCCGCGGTGATGCGCACTCCTTCACTGCCGCGTATGAAATCACTCGCGGCGTCGTTTAGCCCGGTTCTTCTTGTTCTACGTTTTCGTCCACCGGTTACAACCGCATGTTCATTCGTTGGCACGTGGTGCCCGGCATCATGCTCTGTACCAGATGCGGCAGCATCGGTTGCCGGGCCGTTAGCAGGTGCAGGAGGCGAATATTCTATCCACCCGTAGCCATATGTCATGTGTGCGGGGTCAATCTCCGGCGGCAAATGGCTTTTGAAATAATACAGGGCGTCATACGCAGAACTTATCGGTGTATCCGGTCGTTTTTGGCGAAGCATTTCATACACCATGGCAGGAGTTATGTGTGTTCGTTTATTGCCAGTTACAAAGTGGGCAATGGTGGCGTACATGCTGTTTTTCGTTCCGGGTGCAAATCCCGTTGAAGTTTCAATGGGAGGAACCGAATTTCCGGTGCCTGCCCCTTCGTGCGTTGCGTAAGCACCGGCGATGCGTTCTATTGCCGCCTGCGTGTCAAAAGTAGGGTCACCATTAGGTATACGAGAGAGCACGTCTCTTAACTGCACAACCGCCCATGGGACAGGCGTGCTGGGGCTTTCATCAAGCGCCGAATCCATAGTGTGAAGGGCTTCCGCGACGTATTGCGCAAGTTCGGCAACTGCTTTCTCTTGAACATGAGAAACAAGACCCCTAAGTTCTTCTTCCATTGAGGCGCTCGTAGACATATTTTATTTACCTTGTAAAATCTTAAATATACAAACGCTATGCCGATGAATTTCGTATTTTCCTCCGTGCCTGAAACAATGCCTGCCGGA
>JACQIE010000018.1 GCA_016198645.1 Candidatus Aenigmatarchaeota archaeon
CCGGCAGCGCCTTCTTCCTGCCAGCAGAATCCGCCTTGCTTCTCGCCTTCCCGCGGCGCATTCTACTGCGACACGGGCGAGAAGTGCGTTTTCCCTGAAGGCGCCAAGGCGGAAGGGGCGTGCGTTACCGATGACAAGTGCTCTGGCGCAGCGACGACTGCTTACACGGCTCCTTCGTGCTGGAAATGCGAGCCGCAACTGTATTCGCTGCGGAAGGGCGACAATTCGTGCGACTCGTTCTGCGGAGAGGCGAGCGACACGACGAGCCAATGCTACGAGAGCGCGTGCGTTGCGGCTACGACAGTGAAACCGGTGGCATCGAGCACGACGGATGCAGAGAGAACCACTACGAGCACTATACCTGAAGACTTTACTCCTCCGAAAATCGAGAATTTCGCCGCGTCCCCGGACAAGGGAACGTCAGGTAATGTTTTCACCATAACGGCAACAATTACGGACGAAACGGGTGTTTCAAATGCGGGAATTAATGTGAAACGGGGAGAGAACCTTATCAAGACTCTTTCGCTTTATGACGACGGGTTCCATGGCGACGAGAAAGCCGCCGACCATATTTACGGGAACACGTGGGACTCCGCGGGGCTGGCAACGGGCAGCTATGACGTTACGATAGAAGCGGCCGATGCCAACAATAATAAAAACAATGCCGCCATCTCGGTTGAATTAATTCCCGACCGTTCGCTATGCAGAGAAGTTCTCTCCGGTCATAATGATATTACCCAAAACAGGATAAACGTGGTCTTTGCGGGATATGATTATCCTTACGCCACGACCGTCGATAAGAATGTGTATCGCTCTATACTACAGCAGGCTGCGGGATTCACGGACATTGGCGGTGTGCTGCAGCAAGAGCCTTTCTTCTCCAACAAGAACAAGTTCAACTTCTGGTATATAGACCCGAGAACCGCGCCAGACGTCGTTTATCCGTTGTCAGGTTTTGACGTGTTAGACGTGAAATATGGAACTATGCTCCACACCGACGCGTCAAAAGCTATAGCCTCTGCCTGTCCAGGAGCTCCAAACACCTACATTGCCATTTTCGCTAATCATGATTTCAGGTCTTTTGCTTATGCTAATATTCCGGTATCTTTCATGTCAAGAATGATAGATTCCTCTCATTACAGCGGCCCCTATTATTACACCACGTTCACGCACGAATTCGGCCACACATTCCGCGAAAAATATTCTGATTTTCTCACACATCCTTTAGTCAATGACGAATATATTACTAACACGTATCCCGCTAAAGTTGATGCGAAAGGGGAATTCTTTGTAAATATGCAAAATGTAAACATCGCTCCTGATTCTGAATGCAAGAGATGGAAAAATCTGATAGGCAACGGGTGTGGGGCGCCCGGCATCGTGGATTGCGTCGTTGCTTATAACCCGATATCGAACGCTCTTCAATGCAATGGCGACCCTATGTGCTTCAACGAAGTGGGATGCTTCAAAGGCGCCATCTTTTCTGACTTTTACAGGCCCACTTATAGCTCCATAATGAGAGACAATAAGATGGCATTTAGTACTCTGACTCCGCGTGCGTTCGGGTTGATAAATGAAATACATTTCTGCAAGAAAATAAAAGAACTTACTGGTTCAGCGGGCGGAATATGTGACGAATTGTTGCCTCTCGGAGAAAATGAAGGCTATATAGAGCCTCCTGCCGACGTGCACATAACGAACGTTAATCACGCAGTCAACGGACAGATTGTAACTATCAAAGCTGCTGTAACCAGCAAAATAACCAAAGACGTGACAATTCGATTGGCATTCCTTCCGACCTGCGGTAAAACTTACATAAAGGGTTATGATAACTTCGAACATCAATACCTAAAATTCGTATTACCCGCGGGAGGCTCCGTGGATAAAGAATATGATTTCATGCCAGCAGCATCGGATTGCCAAGTTGAGGTCAGTATTAATACGGATGACCCTGTGTTATTTATACAGGAAATGAAACGCTTGTCTATATCATCTCCTACGGGTGGATAAATGAAGCTCTCTAACGAAACGCTAAAGTTTGTTTTCATGACCATATTATTGCTTTCATTGTCCCATGCCGCGCAGACGAAGGCTTATGTGGTGGAATTGAATTATGACGACAAGAACGTAAGCATAGGCAACATCGCGGTCATGCCGGTTTACGGCTTCACGAACAGCGGGGGAGATTACAGGTTAGACGTCGTTTCCTTTGACGACAAAATTCTGTATACCATGCAATTTGCTTTCCCGCTGAAAATGGATGCGTCACTCCCGCCGCCTGACGCTTTCGACGAACAGGGAAAACAAATATCCTTCCCCAATGACACTTTAGGAGAAATCGTACTGACAAAGTCATTCGTGCTTTTGTATGTACCTTATTTCGTTAACGCGATGGAAATTAGGATATATGATTCTTCCGGTACCGTAAAGGCGCGGAAAACCGTTGTTCAATTCGCCGACACCTGCGGCAATGCGATATGCGAAGCGCATGAATCTTATGAGTCGTGCCGGGGTGACTGCCGTTCCGGCTCACCGGACGACTATTGTGATAGCGTCAAAGACGGCACGTGCGACCCGGACTGCACGACGGAGAGTGACACGGATTGCGCCGCGCCCGGCGCGAACAAAACGGGCATAAGCCTGCCAGCGAACGTTGACCCGCTAATGCTCGCAGGCGCGGCAATACTCGTGCTCGCGGCGTTCCTTTACTACGCTTTCAGGATGGCGGGAAAGAGCGACAACCTTTATAATTGACGCCTGCTGCCGAAACGGCGTTTATTTCCAGTAATCGGGATTAGACTCGCCGCGCAGCGCGTAATTTCGCGTGTTCCTGTAGTGCATCATTATATAATTCACGGTTCCGGCGCGATGCAGGCGGCGGGCAGATGTGTATACGGTAAGCGGCACGAACGCGAAGCTCGCTGTCTTCGCTGCTCTGATGGCTAGGTCGTGGTCTTCGTTGGTGAGAAGGTCCGGCCGGAAGCCGCGCACTTCCTTAAAAACGCTTTTGTTCAGCGCCATGCACGAGCCGTTCGTAACATATATTCCCATCCGCATCATGATTCGTATCATCACGTTCCACACGCTGAAAATGAGGCTCTGCAGAGCGCCCGCGTCCCAGAAGCGGACGTTGAAAATGCAGCCGCCTTTCACGTCGCCGAGCTGCTCAAGAAAATCCTGCGGGAACCGCACGTCGGCGTCCGCGAATATCAGCATGTCGCCGCGGGCGCGAAGCGCGCCGGTGTTTCTGGCTACGCCGGGTCCTTTCCGCTTTTCGTAGAGAACGCGCGCTCCGCCTTCCTTTGCTATGCTTTCCGTTCCATCGCTGCTATAACTGTCCACGACGATTATTTCCCAATCGCTGACGCTCTGCGCCCTTATGGAATCTATGCAACCTTTCACGTAAGGCGCTTCGTTCCTCGTCGGTATTATGAACGAGTATTTCACGATATACCTCCATTGAGATTCTGCAAGGGTCGACTCTTGTAATACGACTAATATGTTTTGCTGTTTCTTTGGGGTTGATACAGACCTTTCTTTACAAAGAAAGGGATGTATTATGCCCCGCCGGGTTCCCTGCGGAGGAGCCGATGCTCCTCCGAGGTGTTCGGAATATCCGAACAGAACCTTCGGTTCATGCCCCCGCCGGGATTCGAACCCGGGTCTAAAGCTACCTACATCCTTGCCATGGTAAAGCGCGGGATTCCGCAAGCTTTCGTCCTATCCAAGCTAGACTACAGAGGCGTGGATTGTACTCAAATGCATTATTATCCAAACATTGTAATGTGTTTGATAATTATGCCTTCAGCATAGAAGGATTAATATACTAACTTTAAGAGCTTTCTTTTCGCTTTACTTGTTTACCGTTTAGTTAGCGAATGGGCGATAACCTGCCATTATCTCTTGCGTCGCTTTCAGTGCGCGGGTTGTAAAGTGGATGGATGCATTCTATACCTATTTGCAACGGCTTTGTGTAGAAAGTCGTGGGCATCAACTCGATGCCCACAAACGGGTCAGGGTATTGGCGCAGGAGCGGCCAATACCCTTACTTTCTACACAAA
>JACQIE010000017.1 GCA_016198645.1 Candidatus Aenigmatarchaeota archaeon
ATACCGTTAAACGATGATGGTATGGATACGGTAAAATTGTCTCCCAAGTTTCAGGTAGTGATACCGAAAGGAATCCGTGAAAACCTCAAGCTGAAGCCGGGAGAAAAGATGGTAGTGATAGAGAAAGGCGGCTCTATTCATATCGTGCCCGTGGGCAAGATGTTTGCCATGCGGGGCATCGCGAAGGGCACGGATTCAAAGGGAATTCGGGATGAAGATGAGCGTTTTGCTTGATTCTCACGGCTGGATAGAATATTTCGCAGAAGGTCCCAAAGCGTCCAAGTACGCCAAGTATGTTGAAGCGGCGAATCCCGCGGATTACGTTACGCCTTCCATAATTCTCTATGAGGTTTACAAGCGAATAAAATCCGTGCGTGGCGAATCGGTGGCACTTAAGTCAATCGCTCATATAATAGGCAATACGAGGCAGATAAGTATAGGCGGTAAAACGGCACTAAATGCGGCGGAAATAAGCATGAAAACGAAGTTGCCTATGGCGGATGCGCTGATAAAAGCCGTCGCCGAGGAGCAATCCGCAAAAATAATAACAGGAGATTCTCATTTCGCAGGAATGAAAGGCGTGGTATTCATAGAGTGACGCTCGCCTTAATCTTCATACCATCGGACTTTCCATCCGCGCGATTGCCTCTAACGCATCGCGCAGCGCGGTCCATCGTTATCTAAAGCGGATGGAGGAATGTGACCGGTTGCTTTTTCATTTTTAAGTTTATTATGACAAAAGAAAAGAGGAGTAGTGACCAAACGGACACGATAAATAATATGGCATCGACTTGCAAAGCAAGGGGATTAACGTGAAAATACTGCTGATACATTCAGACTTCATAGAATTCGAGGCGCGCCAGAAGGCGATAAAGCTCGCCGAGGACTGGGAAAAAGGCAGGAAGACGCGCGTCGAGGAGTGCCTGGTCGCTTTCGTAGCCGTCGAAAGCAGGGATGAGGAAAACATCGCCAAAGTCACGGAAAACATGGTGGACGAGGCGATTAAAGTCGCCAACGAGGTGAAAGCGCAGCGCATCGTCTTCTATCCTTACGCGCACTTGAGCAAAGACTTGGCGTCGCCTTCTGTTGCGTTGGACGTTATACGCAACGCGGAAGCGCTGGCAAGGAAGAAAGGCGTTGAGGCAAGCCATGCGCCGTTCGGCTGGTACAAGGCTTTTGACTTGAAGGCGAAAGGCCACCCGTTATCCGAATTAAGCAGGGAGATAACTGCTGAACCCGTGAAGCAGAAAGGCGGCCCGCAACCCGTGAAGGCAGGGGAAGAAAAAGAGCTGACAGAAGACGACCACCGCGCGCTCGGGCGCAAGCTTGACCTTTACAGCTTCCACGACGTGGCGCCGGGCATGGCGTTCTTCCACCCGAAAGGTGTGATACTCAAAAACGTTTTAATGGACTTTTCCCGCCGTGAGCACGCAAAGCGCGGCTACCGCGAGATAAACACGCCCGTCGTCATGAACAAGTCGCTGTGGGAGATGTCCGGCCACTGGTTGCACTACAGGAAAAACATGTTCCTGACGGAAGTGGAGGGCGAGCAGTTCGCTATAAAGCCCATGAACTGCCCCGGTTCAATTCTGGTATTCAAAAGCGCGACGCGCAGCTACCGCGACCTGCCGCTAAGGCTCTTAGAATACGGCATGGTCCACAGGAACGAGCTGTCGGGAGTGCTTTCCGGTTTGTTCAGAGTCCGCCAATTCACGCAGGACGACGCGCATATCTACGTCCGCGAAGAGCAGCTTTCGGACGAGATAGAGCGCGTTGTCGACATGGTCGGTCACGTTTACAATATATTCGGCTTTGAATATCACGTCGAGCTATCAACGCGCCCCGAAGACTCTATGGGGACGGAAGAGATGTGGAACAAGGCGGAAAGCGCTCTGGAAAGCGCGCTGAAAAAGAAAAAGATGAAATATAAAATCAACAAGGGCGACGGCGCCTTCTACGGCCCGAAGATTGATTTTCATATTAAAGATTCGTTGGGAAGAACGTGGCAGTGCGCCACGTGCCAGGTCGATTTCAACCAGCCTGAACGTTTCGACATAAGTTACGTTGCCGAGGACAACAAGCCGCACCGTCCCGTGATGGTGCATCGTGTCATCTTCGGCGCGCTCGAACGTTTCATCGGGATACTCGTTGAGCATTATAAGGGCGCTTTCCCCGTCTGGCTCTCGCCCGTGCAGGTGCGTGTGCTGGCGCTAACCGATGCCAATGCAGAAGCCGCGCGCGCCATGCTGGAGAAGTTGAAAGAAGCGGGCATACGCGCCGACAGCGACGAAAGGACAAGCACCGTAGAGTACAGAATCCGCGAAGCAGAGCTTGAGAAGATTCCGTACGTCATCGTCATCGGCAAGAAAGAAGAGGAAGCCGGCACGATAGCGCTGCGCGCAAGAGGCGACAAGAACGTCAGGTACGGCATGAAGATTGACGACTTTATCACGCAAGTCAGGGAAGACGAGGAGAAGAAGCGATGATGGTTTATTCTAATCAAGAACTGAAAGAACAGCACGAATATTTAGGTCGGCTGTATGCTCTCATAAATCTAGGTACTTATTCACACGAACAGATGGTAGTTGCACTTTCTCGAAGATATGAAGGGCTGACAACTGATATCGTGGCGCACGACTGCGAACGTCTCAAACGGACGTTTGCCGTATACGATATGCCTACAGTAATGGCAGACGAAATTCTCGATTTCACACAATACATCGGTATTCGCATACCCGAGGAAAAAATGGAAGAAATTAAGAGG
This sequence comes from Candidatus Aenigmatarchaeota archaeon, assembly GCA_016198645.1. Classification (GTDB taxonomy): domain Archaea; phylum Aenigmatarchaeota; class Aenigmatarchaeia; order GW2011-AR5; family GW2011-AR5; genus JACQID01. The sequence continues at coordinate 2,765 of JACQIE010000017.1, forward strand.
CGATTCGGTAACCGACAAGAAGACAAAGAAACGAAGCAGTAACCGTGTATGTATAGAATACCAGCTTAAAAGGCTCACCCATGCCTCGCCAACGTCGTTTGTATCTCCTTGGATTCGCCTTCGTTGAAGTTCGCTTTCAGAATATTGATGTCCCGTTCCTTCTTCTTCCGCACGCTCTGCAACGCCATGAGCCGCAGCGAGAATCGCTCTATTTCCCTGTCTAGCTCGGTTATTTCCAGTTCAAGCTTCGCTATCTCGTGCCTCATCTCCTCTTCAATCGTCATAAGAGTGAATATGCTATTATTATGCCGCGAAAGGAGAAAAAGGTTTATTTCGGAAGCTCAAAATGGTATTTTATCGTGAATGGCACGTATCTATGTCCGTCTCTGCCAGTTTTCGGCGCGTCGTGATGCATGCCCAGTAAAGTCACACGAGAGTTTCCAAATGATGTAGAAATGATTTCAACGCCTCCGATAGACTTGAAGTATTGTTGCAGCTTTGCCTGTAATTCGTTGTACTTGCTAGGCGGCGAAATTGTAAGCAAATATTCCGTGCATTCGGGTGTATCGTTCATTACTTTAAAAGGCACATACTTATCGTCTACCGAAAATATTGCCCTTTCAACCTCTTGCAAAATATTCCGCCTTGTTGGCAGTATATCAACCAAACAAAAGGTATTTTTACTCGGTGTTTCTGCATCCATTCCAGTCCTGCGTAAATACGGCTCAAGGATTGCGACCATGTAACCAGAAACGTAGAAACCTATATAAAACCCGCTTAAAGTGGTTTAGACATGTAATTGCCTTCCAGCACATAGCCGAGCTTGCGGTAATACTCGCGAGCTCCGATGCCGGACGTGACCAATATCTTCTTTTTGCCGCGCTCCGCTGCGATTTCTTCAGCTCTGCAAAGCAGGCGGCGGCCGAAACCCCTGTGCTGCCACGCTCCCTCCGTGCCGATGGCAGCCTGCTGCCCGTAGACGTGCAGCTCGCGCACCTTTGCCCACGGCGAAGCGTCTATTCTCAAACGCAGGAAACCGACAAGCACGCCCTGTTTTGCGTCTTCAAAAGAAAGGAAAAACTCCTTTCCGCCCGAGGCTTCATACTCATTTTCAAGCAGCGCCACGTTTTCCGGCGCGGCTTTCTTTAGCCCGACTTCCCTGCAGCGGATGCAGCGGCAGACAAAGCCGCGGGCTTTCGCCAGCTGGCGGAGGTTCGTTTTCCTTGCGCCCGCCGCCGCTTCGTGCTCCGAGATGTCGCGCATGATTCTCTTTATCCTCACGTAAGGCGGAACGTGCTTCTTCATTTCTATCAGCAATTCGGTCATTTTTTCGTCGCTCAGCGCTTCGTATTCGCCGCGTTTCCACTGGTCGTGCAGCACGGTTCCCGGTATCACGAGCGTGGGATAAATCTTCAGCTCGTCCGGACGATAGTCAGGGTTTTCAAAGAGCTCCCTGAACGATTCCACTTCCTTCGCAAAGTCTATTTTGCCGTAAAGCCCGGTCAGCCCGGGCATCCAGTGCGCCGTTATTTTGAGCCCGGCTTCGCGCAACGCTCTGAACGCAGCTTTGTTCTTGCCGCATCCGTGCCCGCGGTTTATTTTCTGTTGTATATCTTCACGCGTCGTTTGGACGCCTATCTCAACGCGCGTCGTTCCGTAACAGAGCATCTCCTGAATCTGCGCGTCGCTGCAATAATCGGCGCGCGTTTCTATCGTCAGCCCGATGACGCGGTTCTTCGCTGTTTCGTTCACCGTCTTCGCTTCGTCCAGCGCCGTCGAAGGCGCGGCGTTAAAAGCGTCAAGGCATCCGCGGATGAACGAGTTGCGTTTTTCTTTTTGCCATGACATGAACGTGCCGCCCATTACTATCAGCTCGCATTTGTCGGTATCGTGCCCCGTTGCCCGTAGCTGGGCGAGGCGGTTAATTACTTGCCTGAACGGACTGTAATCGTTGCGCATCGCCCGCATAGTCGTCGGCTCCGTTCCCGTATACGACTTGGGCACGTGTCTGTGCTTCGTCGAGCCCTGCGGGCAGAATATGCACGAGAAGGGGCAGGAATAATCATTTTCACCGAGCCACATCACGGCGATATTCGCCACGCCTGAAAGCGTCCGCACGGGCTTTGTTTGCAGGAAGTCGCGCACGCTCTTTTTTTCCATGCCCGTCCGGTTCATGTAGAGTATAACGTCCGCGTTTTTCACGATGTTAGAAAGCCCGTATGCGCCGGATATTCTCGCCTTCTCTTCCTCAAACTCCTCGCGCGTCGCGCCCTTTTCCGCAAGGGCGATTATCTCGGCATATGCTTTGTCCATTAGGGTAATTGGAGCGAAAGAGTAAAAAGGGTTTTCATCCGGTAAAGTCATAGAGGGTTTCCTTTGCGCCACCGAGATCACTGTCTTCCGGCATTGCCGCATACATGCGAGGGTTGTCCCTTTCCATGTCATAGTAAACGTCATGCCCTTCAGGAACGCGCGCACCGTAAATATATGCAAGCCCGCCCAATTTGTCTCTTAATAGTACGAGAACAAGCGGTTGCCGCGGCGTTAATGGGGGCAGATTTCGGTTCGCCTTTACCCATAAACTTACATTGCCAGCATGCGGAGCATCGTCTGAGGGAGGCATTTTATCCTTTACATTAATGCGATATTCTATTGCAGGTAAACCGCTATAAGGCGCAGGCTCGGAATCAGCAACATATCCTTCGTGTATTCCCGAGTTGATGAGCATTTACACACTCTTTTCAAATGCCTTTAAAAAGAACTCACTTCGCATTCTTGGAAACTTTCCAGAGCATGTCAAACATCGGCTCAACGACGCTCAAAGTCGCGTGGTTGCTCTGGGACCAGAAAGCTATGTCCTGCGTTGGATGCGTCTTTTCGTCGTCTGTCAGCCCCATGACGAATTCCTGCCCGTCCACGATGCAGATGCGCCCGCCGGCGACGCTGCCCTCAAGATTCTTTATCTCCGTGTATTTGGAAAGCTCCTTGACGATTTCAGCGTGCTGTTCACGCACCGGTGCAAGAACCTGTACGCTTACGCCCCTTTCAGACATCCTTTTTATGTGCGCGCCGTGGCTTTCCGCTATCTCGGATAGTCCCGTAGCCGTGGTTATGAGTTTCACGCTTTTCTTCGCGTTCTTCATCATCGTTCCCATGTGCTGCAGCACGGCGTATCTGCCTTTGACCGAGCCGGTCATCTCCTCGCTGTTCATGGTTTTAATATTATCCTTGTGGAATTTTTCCAGTTCCCTTATCGAATCGCTTTTTGCCAGCGTATCCAGCCTCTCCTCTGCTTCCTGCGCGTCTTCGGCGACTTTCTTTTTCGCCCGTTCCATTGCCTCCCTCGGAGGCAGAGAAACGTATCTTAACGGCTTGCCCGTCTGGAGCATTATGAAGCCCTTGGCTGTAAGCGATTCCAGCACGTCATAGCACCGCGAACGCGGCACTTTGGACATTTCAGCCAGTTCTCCGGCTGTCGCGCTGCCCTTGGAGAGCAAAGCCACCCAAAGATTCCTCTCGTATTTGTTAAGTCCTATGGATTTCAACGCATCCATCGTTTTCTGGCTTGCTATCATCATAAATCACTGCTTTTTCTTGGTGCAAAAAGCTTAAATATGTCACTTCTTAAGCAGGACGACACTTAGAGCCGCAGAAGCGGGCTCTTTTCGAAAGCTTGCATCAAGTCGTTTATATATATCGTCTCCCGCACATCGGGATTCCTATAGCCGTTTTCAAATCCCCGGACGAACGCCCGTTTAAATATGCTTGTGGCTTACGTGGAGGATGCTCCCTGCAAAAGGAATAAGAGCGGAGATGCCTTTGCATGTTGCGGGTTTTGGGAAATCTTACGATGAATTGTTCAGGCAAACGAATGTCGGCGGGTATGAGCTCTGGCTCGCGTTCAGTGAAAACGGGTGCGATAATCCCGTTGCCCGCAAAGACAGAAATCTGTACGAAAGACGCATGGAACTGGTCATGAGAAAGGTACACGGAGAACCGGCAGGAAATAGTGAAATATATCCTGATAATTCTTTTTCCGGTGCGTGGGGGGAAGTGACTCGCGACGTCGTGATGAACGGAGACAGAGGGGAAGATGACAGAGGAAGACGGCACATAATTTATATCTCGCATTTCGAGACAGAGCAGGAAGAAAGGCACGAGTTGTGGGCGCCTGCGAAACTGGTGGTAATGCCAACAGATGACGGCATTTTCTATCCGGGCACGCTTATTCCTTTCTCTACTGTGGACATTCCAAAGAAAGCCGCAGATGAATATGCCAGGCGCGGGATTCCGCATGGAAATATTATAAACTTCGAGCCGGGCATGGGAGTTATGGAAAAGCCCGAATACGTGATGCGTGGTTATTCTCTAAACGACCGCCAGTTCAACGTAGATACAGGACTTGCCTCCTTTCTGGGAAGAAAATATCCGTTCATGACTTGGGTGGGGTCACGGCGAACTGTCTAAGTTCAGAAAAGATATAACTTAGGAATTTATCGTAAGCCCGTTCGTGGCTCCGGGGTCAACGGAAATTCCGCCGGCAGAATATTCAGTTTTGAACGGTCCGCTGAGCCCGAAACTAAGCGTCGCATTTCCGGGTTTCAGCCGCACGACGTCGAATTGCATAACGTCTCCGTTGGTTCCCGTTATGCCATGCCCGACGGCGCAGGCTATCATGGTTCCGCCGCTTACGGCTACAGAGCCGGATGCCGTGCCTTCGCTGAATATGCCGGCGCACTTTGGCGATTCTATTTTCACTGCGTCTGGATGCTGGATATTAAGCTGGACTCCGTTGAGGATTTTAGGCAGTTCGGTTGCTTGCACTGTTATTGTAGCCGAACTGTTTATGCCGGATAGAGTCACGGCATCTTGCGAGAAGCTCGTGCGCCTAGTTTCAACCTGAGGATTCACCGGTAAAGTCACGGAATCCGCGCTTGAATTCATCGAAGCATCATAACACTGCATACCGATTTGCATGTTGCTCCTATATCCCAGCGTCTGGTGGCGCGCATAGAGAGTGCGGTTCCCAGAAGCGGGCACATTATCCAAGTC
>JACQIE010000014.1 GCA_016198645.1 Candidatus Aenigmatarchaeota archaeon
AATCTCTTCCGCTTTCTCTTCAGCTGCGGCGACCATCTGGTCTATCTCGTCAAGCGTAAAGCCGCCCATGCCGTTCTTCTGCAGCGCGCAAAGTTTGCCGCCGTCCAGCGTGCCTACGGTTAGTCGCGCATCCAGCGACGCGAACTCCGCTGCCGTCGGGTCAAGGAGCGTCGTGCCATTTATCTTCGCGAACGTTGTGCACAGCGGCAGGCCGTTTACGGGCAGGTCTTCCTTCGTTTTTTTGCCCCACACGACTTTGCCGTTCTCGTCTACGACCGGTATCTTCGCCGTCGCCAAAGCAGCTGCTGCGGCGATGCTTGACGCATCTATAAGATTACCGTCGTTGTTTATCACGTCTATGTCCACGCTGACGGACCAGACCTTTTCGCCTTCCTTTATGCACAGCTTTTTCGTGTTTATCGCTTTCGATTCGCGGATGGCGCGGTCGACTACCCGCGCGACTTCTATGGATTCGACGTTAGGCGGGCCCGGCTCAAACAGCGGGTCGGCGAACGGGATGAATTCCACTGCCACCATCAGCGTCCCTTCATCAAGAGAGTCCGGATAAGGCACCACGATGCCCATCTTCACGCCGGCTATGACCGTCGTATTGCCTATGCTGACGCGTGCCGAACCTTCAGCGGAAGAAACAATGTTTGTTTCCACGCTCACGTTCCGGTATTCGTCCTTCATCCTGCCGTCAAGGCGCTCGCCGTTTGAAACGATTTTCTTAACAAGCGCCGTATCAAGCCCTATCATCGTTACCACCTGCGTATTTTTCCATGAGAGCCTTCTGCTGCACTTCGCTTATTTTCTTGCAGCCGCCTATGGCGAGCTCTATTATCTTCCTCATTTCCTTCCTGTCGGTCAATCCGTCCATCTGCAGAAGGGTTATCGTGTCTTTCTTCGGATAGTATGCCACGGGCAAGTCCAGCTCGCCTTCAGTGTCTTCTTCACCGGCCACGTCCAGGATAACGTTATTGTTGACCTTGCCGGCAGAGCAAGACGATACAAGCCCTTTCATCGGAATGCCCGCGTCCGCCAGCGCAAGCGCTGCGGCGTTCAGCCCCACGCACCTCGTGGAGGCGTCGGCTTCTATGACCTCGATGAAGACGTCTATCGCCGCTTTCGGAAACTCTTCGAGGAAGACCACGGACGACAGAGCCTGCTGCGTCACCATTGATATTTCCTGGCTTCGCCTGCTCGGTCCCGGGCGGCTGCGTTCCTTCGTGGCAAAAGCCGCCATGTTGTATCTCACGCGCAGTATCGCCTTTTCCGCGTTTTCGTCGTGCTTCGGATGAACCTCGCGGGGCCCGTAAACGCCGGCTATCGCATAAGTGTTTCCAAGCCTGAACATTGCAGAGCCGTCCGCGTTCTTCAATACGCCGACTTTTGCTTCCATTGGGCGAAGCTCATCGTGTTTCCGCCCGTCAAAGCGCGTCCCGTTCTTCTCCATGTTTTTCACCTTCCTGTATTATATCTTCGCTCTTTACCCCGAGCTTGTCTTCCAGCATATTCTTTATGTAGTCCGTGAGCCCGTGGCTCTGGGACATGCGCTCAACTGTCAGCACTGCTTCCGTGGCGACGACTTCGTTCTCGCCCTTAATCCATACTATGCCGTTCTGGCCCACGACTATCTGCGTGCCTGTGAGCTTCTTTATCATCTCCACCATGCTCCCGTTCTTGCCTATTATTCTCGGGACCTTTGCGGGGACGACTTTTATCAGCCGCCCTTCACGAAGCTTGCGGCACTTGCGGTCGCGCATGGAAAGCTGTATGTTCTTGTTCTTGCTGACGGACGTTATTTCAGCGAACACCATGTCGCCGTAGTTGAAAAACATCGTCAGGTCCGTCTTCGTCAGGTCCACAAATTCGTCCACCGCCTCGTTCAGCGGCAAAACGGACGAATAGGGAGAGTTTATGTCCACTATCCACTTGGAGAACGAGACTTCGGATATTTTCCCTATCACGCCGTCTCCCCTCTTGGGGCTGTAAACGCCTGAAAGCGGTATGACCAAAAACGCGTTTCCCCTTTTCTCGGCTAAGCCCACAACGCGCGAGAAGACCTTGCCGTCTTCCTCGTAGGCGTTGTAACTCGCTGTTCCTTCGCCCAGCTCCTCGCCGGGTATCACTACCTTTCTGTCAAATTCTTCATTCATTTTTCACACCTATCCCCTCGTTCGCTTCGCTCACGAGTCGATGCCATATTATTTCTCACCATGAAATTCTATGACATTCCGACTCTGCTCGGCGATTTTATTCATATCCATACCTCACAGCTTCGCTGTGTCGTAATACCCCGCATTTTTCAAATGCATCGTATCCCATATTACAACGCTTGCCCTTTACCCATTCCATTTGCGAATCGTATCCCTATTTCTCACGTTACTTCTCACTTGAATACTGCGCTCCCTCCTGAGAGTGAATTTATTTTTCCTAATATGTCCTGCTTCATGCCGGCCGGTATCTTTATTTTTACGGCAAGCGAGCCGTCCTGCATCCATTTCTGCGACACTATATCGCCCATCGTTTTCATGACGCCGAAAGCGCGCGACGCATAGCGCGCGGGTATCATGACCTCGACGTCCGCCGTCTCGAAGCTTATCGGGAGTATGGGGCGCAGCGCGGCGATTATCGAAGGTATCTGCTGGTCTGCCGGCACGAGCGGGTCGACGTTGATTTTTGCCTGCTCCATCGCATTCTCTATGCGCTGCTGCGGATGCGGCAGCTTTGTTTGCGGGTTTATCGCGTTCTTGCTTATGATGGAAGCTATCTGCAGCCTTTTCTCCTCGGCTTTCTTTCGGCGGAACTCCGTCGTCAGCTGTATCTCGCCTTTCTTTAGAACTTCTTCGGCTACCGCAAACGGGTCGTCCGTTCCGAAGACTTTGAGGTCGCTTTCCGGGGATTTCGTTCCCTTTGATGCATCGGAAAATATGTGGTTCACGGCGAGCATGCTCGCCAAGGAGACAGACTTGCCCTCCTTGTACGCGTAGGCGAGATTCGCATCAACAAGTATCTCAAAATGCTTCCCGTTCTTGTCAAGTTTGGCAATAACTGCCTTGTCCAACGTAACCATCTTTACACCCGTAACATAAGCCCCGTTCCGTAAGAGTAAACAAGGGGCTTACTATATTACTTTATTTTATTAGAGAGAAACGCTTATAAACGGATTTTTGCCGCCGAGTGCTGCTTGAGTTTGCCATAAACTGGACATGGGAAGAAGCAACCTATCCATTCATTGCCGATAATAATAAAACGTGGCGCAGATAGTGGTGACTTGTTTGTGTCCCCGAAGACTTTAGATGGCGCATTGACTTATCAAGTACAACGCAGAAGATTGAATATTTACCCGGATGATAGTGGGAAAGATACTATACCAGATGAATGGCGAATGGGCGGTGTGACGGTTCATGCCGTTGCAGGAGGTCTGTATAGAAATGCCTGATATGTTCTTTATACTTTCCGTTTGCAAGAGAAATAATGAAAATCCTTCTCGACACGAACGTGCTGATGGCGCAGGCGCAGTTCAATGCGCTTATACTGGAACAGTTGGCGGGCAACGAGCTTTACACTCTTGACGGATGCATCCGTGAGCTGAAGGGAATAGCTTCTTCAAGGAAAAAAGACGCGCCTGCTGCGGCGGTTGCGCTAGAGCTGCTCAAGAAGAAAGGTATTAAAATTATACCCGCCAAAGGGAAAGCGGACGATGCGCTCGTGGAACAGGGCAAGGAAGGCTTCGCGGTGGCGACGAACGACCGGGAACTTATAAAAAGACTGCGAAGCCATGATATTAAAACATTGAGGCTAAGACAGAAACGGGTTGTGACGGATGATTGAACTTGTTTTCGCTGCGGGCATGGCGTCTATATTATTTTCGCTCTTCCTTGCACGCGGCGTTCTCGCCCATGAGAAGGGCAATGAAAAGATGGAACAAATCGCGGCGGCGATACGCACGGGCGCGAATAGCTACCTGAAGCGGCAGTACAAAACGATAGCCGTGTTCGCCGTGGCGATTGCCGCGCTGCTTTATGCGTTCATAAACACGGCAACCGCCGTGACGTTTGTTGCCGGCGCGGCGCTTTCGGCGCTTGCCGGCTACGCGGGAATGCAGATATCCGTGCGGGCGAACGTGAAAACTGCGGCGGCGGCGAAGAACGGGCTGGAAAAAGCCCTGAACGTCGCGGTCAAAGGCGGCGCGGTCACGGGAATGTTCGTCGCCGGCATAGCGCTGCTCGGCTTAGCTTCGTTCTATCAATTATACAATGACCCTTTCACGCTCATCGGCTTGGGCTTCGGCGCTTCTCTTATTTCGCTCTTCGCGCGGGTAGGAGGCGGTATTTACACGAAAGCAGCGGACGTCGGGGCGGATTTAGTCGGCAAACTGGAAGCAGGAATACCGGAAGACGACCCGCGAAACCCTGCTGTGATAGCGGACAACGTCGGGGACAACGTTGGGGACTGCGCAGGAATGGCTGCAGACCTCTTCGAGACGTACGTCGTTTCCGCGCTTGGCGCGATGCTCCTTGGCAATATCCTGGGATTCTCAGCCGAAACGCCGCTTCTCATGGGCGCTGCCGCTATAGCGGCGTCAATGGTGGGCGTTTACGCGATAAGGACGAAGGATAAAATAATGCGCGCCCTGTATGCGGGGCTTATCGTTTCTGCGTTGCTGTCGGCTGTAGCGTTCTATTTCATACTCACACCTTCGCTATTTTACGCTTCAGCCGTAGGACTGACGGTTTCGCTATTGCTCTTCGGAGCAACGGAATACTATACATCCGAGAAACACGGGCCTGTCCGCTACATCGCCGACTCTTCAAAAACGGGCGCTGCGACTACTATGATAGCCGGCATCTCGGTGGGCATGCAATCAACTGCGTTGCCCATCCTCATAGTCACGGCCGGCATGCTTGCCGCTTATTATATAGCAGGGCTTTACGGAATAGCGATAGCCGTGATGGCAATGCTCTCGCTTATCGGGATGGTTATAACCATGGACGCTTACGGCCCGATAACCGACAATGCCGGCGGCATCGCGGAGATGGCGGGGCTGGACAAGAAGATACGCGAAGTGACGGACAAGCTGGACGCGGTGGGTTACAGAACGAAAGCCGTAACGAAGGCTTTTGCAATCGGCTCAGCGGCGCTCGCAGCGCTAACGCTTTTTGCAACTTACGTCATGGAAGTCAACAAGGCGGGCGCGAACGTTACGTTCGCGCTGAACGACCCGCTTGTGCTCGCAGGACTGTTCATCGGCGGGCTTATTCCTTTCTTGTTCTCGGCGATGACGATGACAGCCGTGGGCAAGGCGGCGTTCGGCGTCGTTGAGGAAGTCCGCGCTCAATTTAAGAAAGGTATACTTGAAGGCAAGGCTTCGCCGGACTATGGCAGGTGCGTGGACATCGTCACATCGTCCGCGTTAAAAGAGATGGCGATGCCCGGCATACTCTCCGTTACCGCTCCCGTTGCCATTGGGCTCGTACTCGGGCCGGTCGCGCTGGGCGGGCTGCTCATGGGCTGCATCGTGACGGGCTTCTTAATGGCGATAATGATGACCAACTCCGGCGGGGCGTGGGACAACGCCAAGAAATACATAGAAGCGGGCGCGCACGGCGGCAAGGGCTCGGACGCGCACAAAGCTGCAGTAGTAGGCGACACGGTCGGAGACCCCTACAAGGACACTTCCGGGCCTGCCATTAATCCGCTCATCAAGGTCATGAACATTATTGCGATACTGCTTGTTCCTGTGATGATGGCGATGGCGCGATGAGTATGCTCGTAAAGGAACTCGACTGGAAAAATGGGAGGACTTGGAAGGGGGTATAAAAACAGGAAACTTGTGATAGAGAAAGATTGAAATGAAAAGACCTAATTCAGTTAAACTGCTTACCGTCTTATATTCTATTTTTGGACTTTTTTGGATATTTGTTGCTTACTTTGGTATATGGAAAATGAAGAAATGGGGAATGTATTTTGCTACAGGTATGAGTATCCTTTTTTTGATGATTTGGTTTATTGTTTATATAACAGAGCCACCCACTGATATTGTAAACTACCCGCCACTAAAGTGGCGGGCGTTGTGGACTCAGGCGGAAAATTCTATAAGATTTGACTGCTCATGCGAAAGCTCGCTTTGCCTGACACCGTATTCCTGCGATTGGGAAACGTA
>JACQIE010000004.1 GCA_016198645.1 Candidatus Aenigmatarchaeota archaeon
GGCCTCAACCATGTGAAGGTTGCGTCATCTTCGTGGTTTTGCAAAGCAAAACCTAGCCGCTAGACCACGGGCCCTGTTGTCTACTCGGTCAAAAACCTTTTTAAGGCAGGGGAGGCATAATCTGACAATGAGCCTTAGTAACGAAGAAGTGGTCGGGACGATTGCGGTTATTATTCTTTACATCACGTTTCTGGTCATGTTTATCTGATTAGCGTGCCGGTTTTCAGCGCAAGGGCATCATACAGATTTTCCGGATTCTTGCCATTAACTATCACGGTCATTATCCGGTGTTTGGCTATAATTTCTATCGCCTGCGAATCAAGAATGCCGTAATTGCCGGGCGTGCCGGGCTTTGAGAACGCCATCAGCGTGCCGTAATCCATCGCCCTGATAAGCTTCGCGCCGTGAAATTTCTTCGGGTCATTGTCATATATGCCGTCAACATCCGTCATCTTCACGAGCATGTCCGCTTTTATCAGCGACGCCAGCAGCGCAGCATTCGCGTCCGTGCTGCGGCCGGGCATAAGCCCGCCTATAACCATGTTGCCGCTGTGCACGTCGCCGAGGGACAGAACGGGCGACTTGCCGGTGAGCGAAGAGAGAAAGAGAACGTGCGCACGTATGATTTCTATCGCCACTTTTTCCATGTTTTCGTCGCTCAAACCAAGCTTCTTCGCTGACGCAAAATAATTGCGCACTATTTTGCCGCCGCCTATGCAGAGCGAGACGTCATTCCTTTTTTCTATCTCTTTCAGCACGGGAAGAAAGCGCGAAAAATATTCCGCGTCCATGCCCGAGCCGTTTATAGCGATGGAGCCGCCGATTTTCACCACGATTTTCATTATGCCACCCAATACAACAGTTTATATACTTTGGATAAATTTATTATACTATGCAGCCGGAACTTCTTGAACGATATAAAAAACTGCAGACCAAATTCAGCTTGCCGCACTTGACGGAACTCAAGGAAACGTTCAACCTTGAGATAGAAGACAAAGGCGAGATTTTTGACCAGATAAGAAACGAAATCTCGGATAAAATGTTTTCCTTCACCGAGCGCATAATTGAGCCTCTCATAGGCACTCCCGACTCGCTGTGCTGCGTGTACGAGCAGAACATGCTGACGAAAGAGGAGCGCGAGAGCCTGTTCGCGCTTTACAAGAAGCTGCAGGTGCTGAAGTGGAGAAACAACCTCATTCTGATGAATCCTGACGAGCGCAATGCGGCAGCATGGATAAGGGATACGTGGTCGTTCTGGAACGAAGAACTGAAGGGCGAGTTGTCGCACGTCTGCAGGCGCCTGTCCGGCGGATGGGACGAGCTTGAATTACGCAAAGACGTGACTAATTATCACGGATAGATTCTTTCTATGACGCCCCTCGTAAACTACCCGCCACTAATGACGTAATAGAAAACGAAGCTGTTGTTGCTCGTGGCGAGCATTTAGTAAGGAAAGGACTCTCGGCGTGCTTCGGCGTTTGGTGGGGTGGGTTCGTTTCGGGCTTTATTGATAGGAAAGATTCCTCTTTCCGGGAAAGTTGTACTTGTGTTGGCGTTTCGCCAAAATCGGCTTTAACCGACTTGGAATTCATCGTTTGGTTAGCGCGCGTTGACCCGCCTTTATCTCGCTAAAGCAGGTGTTTTCAATGTGCGGGTTATAAAATGGGCCGGAGGAGATTTGAACTCCCGACCGCCAGTTTGCTTAGACACTCAGCCGTCATATCAGACGTACACAGCACATGCTTAGGTGCTCCAACCGCTGAGCTACCGGCCCGTGGTTGGTAATTAACCGGCAATGTTTAAATGCGCAAGTTGTAAAGCAAGGACGAAAAGTGCCAAAAGCCAACGTTTAAAAACATTGGCAGGATATAACCGTTGGGCGCTTTGCGCCTATAATCTATGATATACATGAGAGGTGTGTTGGAATGAATGGATATGGCGGACAGCCGATTTTTATATTGCCTGAAGGGACTTTAAGGTCCACGGGCAAGGACGCGCAGAGCAAGAACATAGCCGCTGCAAAGCAGGTAGCTGAGAGCGTTCGCACTACGCTCGGTCCCAAGGGCATGGACAAGATGCTCGTTAACTCGATAGGCGACGTGATAATCACCAACGACGGCGTCACCATACTGGAAGAAATGGACGTTGAGCATCCGGCTGCAAAGATGATGGTTGAAGTCGCGAAAACGCAGGAAGACGTTGTGGGCGACGGAACGACGACGGCCGTGGTTATCGCAGGCGAGCTTCTGAAGAAAGCCGAGGCGCTTCTGGAGCAGGATATTCATCCTACGGTTATCGTGCGCGGCTACAGGCTTGCCAAAAACAAGGCGCTGGAAGTGCTGAATGCAAACGCCGCGAAAATCGGCATAGAGAACAAGGACATGCTGAAAAAGATAGCGATGACTGCCATGACGGGCAAAAGCGGCGAGAACGCCAAGGATTACCTGGCAGAACGTGCTGTAGACGCAATAGCATACATTAACGGGGAAATAATAAACAAAGATTACATCAAGGTCGAGAAGAAGCACGGCGCAAGCGCCGAAGAGTCGCGGCTGATAAAAGGCGTGCTCCTTGAAAAGGAATTCGCAAGCCCCTCAATGCCGAAAGACCTGACAAATGCAAAGATACTCCTGCTTGATTGCGCATTGGAAGTAAAGGAACCGGAAAGGAACGCGGAGATAAACGTGAACACGCCAGAGCAACTGCAAGCGTTTTTGAATCAGGAGAGCGCAATGCTCAAGGACATGGCGAAAAAGGTTTCTGCGAGCGGGGCTACGGTTGTTTTCTGCCAGAAAGGAATAGACGACCTGGCGCAGCATTATCTCGCGAAGAGCGGCATATCTGCGGCAAGGCGCGTTAAGAAGAGCGACATGGAACTACTGTCCAAAGCCACGGGAGCCAATATAGTCTCCGCCATAGACGAGATTTTACCGTCAGACATGGGATTCGCCGGCAAGGTCTACGAGAGAAAAATAGTCGGCGAAGAAGTGATATATGTTGAAGACTGCAAGGACCCGAAGGCCGTTACCATATTTGTGCGCGGGAGCACGGAGCACGTTGTAGACGAGCTAAAAAGAGCGATGGACGACGCCGTTCTCGGCATCATATCCGCGCTGGAGAACAATAGAATCGTCTATGGCGGCGGCGCGATAGAGATGGAAGTCGCCCGTGCGCTTCGCCAATACGCAGAAAGCCAGGGCGGGCGGGAGCAACTTGCGATAAACGCATTTGCCGAGGCGCTGGAAATAATACCAAAGACGCTTGCCGAAAGCACGGGTAAGGACCCGATAGACATAACGGTTGAGTTAAGAACGCGCCACGACAAGGGGGAGAAATCCGCGGGCGTTGACGTATTCCGCGCTGCAGTGGCTGATATGGAGAAGCTTGGCGTTGTTGAGCCGCTGAAAATAAAGACGCAAGCCATTAACTCTGCGTCAGAAGCGGCAGAGATGATACTGCGAATAGACGACATCATAACCGCCAAGTCCGGCGGGGCGCCGTCTATGCCACCCATGCCCGAAGAATGAACTACCCGCTAATAGGACGCTTAGTAACTGGAAGCCGTCACGCAGTTGAGCCATATACCGCGGGCGTTTAGTAAGAAAACGAAAAACGGCTAATCACCCTCGTTTTTAACGGCGATTCGTTTTGGCTTTATTACGAAAAGATTCTCATCCCATAGAAAGTGTTACATTTGTTTTGGCGTTTTCGCCAAAATCGGCTTTAACCGATTTGAAATTTACCGTTCAGTTAGTGTGGCACTAATTTGAAAATCGTTCATCCAAACCAATGGCAGGTCGTCCGGTTCTTAAAAATCAACCGTCCGTGATCTTTATCTCCCGCGCTCCCAAATTACTTTCATGATAGAGGTCTTCCTTGCCGGATTCATGGGCGGATTGATACGCGCTCTGGTCGGCGTGACGAAATACATCTCGGCGACGCCGGCGAAGAAGCGAAAAGTCCGGGCGGACTACCTCGTGCTTACGCTGCTTTCGTCAGGAGGACTAGGACTATTGGCGGGCGCGTTCATCGCTGATGACGTGCGGTTCGCGCTGCTCGCGGGCTACGCCGGAACGGATTTCATCGAAGGCATATACAAGATAAAGATGAAGCAGAAGGAATGGTGAATGAAGTTTCTTTTTGCGGTGATGATTCTGTCTTCCGCTGCTTACGCGTTTACTGCGTCCGCCGCAGGCGAGTGCGGTGAGTTCTTCATCGCGCTGAATGGCGGCGAGAAAGGATGCTGGGACGTGAAGGTGGACGCGCCCGGGAAGATACTCAACGGCGGAACGTGGGAAGATTCGTTCTTCTATTCAAAAAACGCTTATTGCAACGGCTACGGCTCGGTACGCTTCCGGACAGGCGAAACGGGCGACGTGCCTGCCACAATCAGAATACGGCAGAATAGCACGACCGAGGAAAACAATATCCTGATGGCGCAGGCCTGCGTTCCGGACGACAGAACCGTACTCATCGCCGCCTTGGCGGTTGCCATTGCGCTCTTCTACGCAGTGGCAGCGTTCAGGAAGTAATCCCGCCTGCCAGCGGGCGGGGGAACGCTTTTTCCAAGTCATTCATGATATCATCCGCGTCTTTCGCTGTTATCGGATTTGGGGACGTGTCTTCCTGCTCCACAATCTCCGGCAGATAATAAGACGCGTGCTCGTATCTGCGGCTGAAAAACATTTCGCTGCCGTCAGGCGCTTCATAATACGCATGGACTTTGGACGCTGCCCAGTCTATAGTGAACAGCACCCTTGCCATGTCTATAACGTATAACTCATGGTTCTGCTTCGGATTAACCGCCAAAGGAGAACCTTTCGGCCCGTACGTGACTTGCATGCCATACTGGTCTGCAGTGACTTCCAGCCAGTACTCTCGCCCTTTCACAGATTCCGGAATAATAAAACGATACTTTGCCATCTCTTACTAAGGAGCGCAAGGCTATTAAAGAAATTCCCTGCGCGTTTTCTTTTTCCACGAGCCGCTGCGGAAGACTACGAGAGAGAGCAGCGCCGCCATGAAGAACGAGAGCGGGAAAGACCACCACAGTCCGGCATAGGACAGGGGCGTGTAGTATGCGAGCGCGTAAGCGAGAGGGAACCGGACGACCCAGAAAAGAACGAGAGTTATTGCCATTGACAGCATCGTGTGCCCCGCGCCTTTCAGCGTGCCGCGCACGACTTCCTGAACCGCCATGAAGCCGAAGGACAGCGCAATGATGTTCAAAAAGCCCTCGGTTATCCCTATCACGTAGGCATCGGCTATGAACACGGACGCAATGGCGCGGGAGAATGCAAAAGTGAGCGCGCCCAAAACCGTCATGATGGTAAAGCCCGTGAGTATGCCCAGCGTCGTCGCTTTCTCCGCGCGCTCTGTTTTTTCCGCGCCCATGTTCTGGCCTACTAACGCTGTAGTTGCCATCGCGAGCCCGGCAGCCGGGATGACGAAGAACGAAAGAACGCGTATGCCTATTCCATAGGCGGCTATTACCTCGGTGCCGAAGGGCGCGACCAAAAACGTCATGGCCATCAGCCCGAGCGATATGGACGCCAGTTCCGCAGAAGCCGGCGCGCCGAGCCTTATGGTTTTCCATAGCATCTCCATGTGCGGGCGCATAATCGTGACGCGCATCCCGCCGGTCCCGCGCA
>JACQIE010000001.1 GCA_016198645.1 Candidatus Aenigmatarchaeota archaeon
AATATAGATTTTTCGTATTTTTTATCGAGCAGCAAGCGTATTGACTTTGCAAGCCCTTTGCCGATGCCCTTCACTTCCATAAGCTCCTCTTCGCTTGCGCTCAAGACGCGCAACGGCGTACCGAAATGCTTTAAGAGTGCCTTCGCTTTGGCCGTGGATATTTTCGGCAAGCCGGCAAGCAAAAACTCTTGTTGCTGATTCTCGGAACGGAATTTTCTCTTGCCTCTTATATTCACGCCTTTGCCTTCCTTCACCTGCTCGCGCTTTGCGATGGCAAAGAGCATCTCGGCTGTCTCACTGGCGTTACGCGTCCAGATGACGTAAGCCCCTATGTCGGTTATCACGGAAGCGAGCGCGCCGCGGAGCGCGTTGGGATGTATTCCTTCGCTGCTGAAAAGGCTCTCGCCTTCGATCACAAGCACGGGAACCTCAAACTCGCCTTTCAAATCGAGCAGCTGGCGGAAGAGGCGACCGTCCATTATGCTCGCGATGAAATCCGGGACCGTCTTCCTTTCAGCCGCAACGCGAGAGCTAAGCTGGTAATCGCCTACAGTCATGGCTTTCTCTATAACCATGCATTTGTTGGAAAGCATGAGGGCGATGTTGCTCGATGCTTCGTGAACATCTGCGTATATTATTATGCCGTCTTCCATGTCAACCATACCTCTTCAGCGAGCCGGACAACGCGTATAATATTTTTTTCATGCTCCTCTCTTTCTGGTATCCTGCCCAGTGATACGCCTCGTCGCGCGTGCCTTTCGTTACCAGAAAAATGACCTTTCCCTCTTTCGTTCGCGCGGTGCGCCCGGAACGCTGGATGCGACGGATAGCCGAGGGCGTCGGCTCGTAGAATATCACGACGCCGGTTTCTGCTACATCAAGGCCTTCTTCACCGACCGAGCTGGCGACAAGAACGTTGTGAAAGCCCATGCTGAACTCATTCAGTATCTGTATCTGCTCCTTCTGGCTCAGACCGGCGCCGGATTTCTTTGCCTGACCAATAAACTGGACCGGTGCCGCGCCTTTGACGCTTTTAAGCTCGCGGCATATTTTTTCTATACTGTCCCGGAACTGGGCGAAGACCATTATCCGCGCGTCCCTGTCTGCTGCCAGCTCTTCCGTGACTATTTGCTTCAGCGCGGCAATCTTCGGATGCTCCTTTCCTTCTTCGCTTAACGTTACCGTTAAGCGCATCGCGCTGCGCAGCGCGTCGTCTTTCAGCAGCCGTTCCACTGCACGGCTGCGCTGCGCAACGAGACGGTCAAAATATTTCTTCAGGGAGTATATCGTCTGCGTTTCCAGCAGCAGTATTGCGTGGTCGACTTTGAGAACCTCTGCAAGCACTGACATCGCCATGAACCTGTAATTGCTGTCGCTCTTTGACAGCTCTTCCTGCAGTTTCAGTATCTGTATTTTGCTAAGCGGGCTTTTCACGATGCCCCATGACATGAGTTTTTTCATCCTGCTATCTTTTACGGCGGTGAGATAAGTGCGCAGCGACTCCATTTCTTTCGTCAGCGCCACCTCGCGGTATTCTTCGTTCATCAGTTGCACGTACGGCTTCACGTCCTCGTCCTCCCGCGAGCGGATTTCCACGTTGTTTATTTTCAGGAGCCTTTTCACCTCGTCAATTTTTCGGCGGTCGGCGCCGGGCGATGCGGTAAGCGCAAGTATAAGGGAAGAAAACGCCTCGGCTATCCGCGTATACGCGTAATTGCCCACGGCGCGATGCGCCTCGTCAAAAATGCACAGTGAATAGCCGTCAAGAGACAGCACGCCGGAAGACAGGTCGTTCTCCACCGTCTGGGGCGTGGAGAATATGACGTCGCTCTTCGCGTATATTTTTCGCCGTTCACTTGGCGGCGTCGAACCCGTGACTGCTGCCATCTCAAGCCCGGCACGCATGAAGCGGCTGAAAGTCTTCAGATGCTGCGCCACAAGCGGGCGCGTGGGCGCAAGGAACATTATCTTCCCTTTTCGCTTCTCAAGGCAGTGCGCCGTGACGAGAGCGGCGACGGATGTCTTGCCCATGCCCGTCGGCAAGACAACAAGTGTGTTGGCGCTTGCGGCTGATGCGAGTATGCGCTCCTGATACGCCCGCTTTTCTATCGCATTCGGCGCTATCCACGGATGGGAGACGTATTCCATACGCATTTTAAGCGTGCAAGCAATAAATCCGCATATGGACAGCGGGCTGATAGCGTTTATAATTGCCGTGGCTGCCATTTCGGTGCTTGCATATATAGCCGCGGGGTATGTTGAAAACCCTGTTGCCCGACCGGAAATTCTTTATATGAACGGCACCGAACTTTCAGTACTTAATAACAGTTCCATTACCATAAAGGCAGGCGAGCTTCTGCTCAAGCTAAACGACAAAACCACCGTTGTCAATGCAGAAGACATACCGCCGGGCGGCATTGTCAACATCGCGTTTGAAGCCGCCAATATTTCATCCGTCTCTGTTCTGTACAAAGGCACCGTCAACAACGTGAAAGTTGCTGACATAGACGCTCTTTTGAAAGAAAACTACAATTCTGATACCAACTATCCGGCAACCACTACATCCACGACTCCCAAATTCACTACCACGACGACAACTGTAAAAAAGACTACTACCACCAAGCCACCGGCATATTCCGGCGGTTCTTCCACTGGTGGCTCTTCTTCTGGCGGTTCCTCCATGAATACGGAAACTGTCACGACAACTTTGCAATCTTCTTCCACTACCACTATTCTCGCGCCAGCTATGTTATGTTCGGATTCCGACGGAGGGCAGAATATCTACCAGAAAGGGACCACTGCGGGCCCCTCGGAATCTGATACCGATACGTGTTCATCGCCATCGCGGCTACTAGAATGGCATTGTCTTGCAGGATATAATCAGCCGTTAGGTTACTATATAGATTGTCCGGCAGGATATTCGTGCCAGAACGGAGCATGCATTGCAACAGCATCTGTCACAACCACTACTCTCGTGCCAACGAGCACGACTACCACGACACTCGGCGTTGCAGCAACTACCACTACAACAACGCTACCGGCTACTACTACGACCTCAGCCACGACGACCACAATCCCTGCCACGACCACGACGACGTCAACGACCACCACCATGCCGTTGTCGCCGGATTCGCCGGACAGCATAGTCCAGCCCATACTCTTCATGTCGTCGGATTATCCGGTGGACGACCAATTGACGCAATGGTTCTCCCAAAAAATATCCGAAATCAAAACGTTCTACGCCAATAACAACGGCGGCAAAACTTTCAAAACGTTGCCGCTCGCCGTAGTTCAGGGCGACCACGACCACGAATGGTATTGGTGCACGAACAGCGGCGGGCAATGCAACCAACGCGAAGGCAACCTCATAAACGAGCTGAAAGCAAAGGGGTATCCCGTGGATCCGGACTGGAACAATTTCCCGTCGAACCGCGTGGTGTGGATTCTTGACATGGGAGGCGGCGGATACGCCGGAGCGAGGAAGTATCCTACAGGAGGCGGCATCGCCATTGTCGGGGACGCTTCCGTCTACGCGTTCATTGACGGGAACTGCAATCGCGTAAAGGACAAATATTTTCCCAATGATAACCATCCTAACGTCAAGGACACGTGCCAAAACAGCTGGATACCTTCAGGGCAAACGCAGGGGTTCTCAGTAGGGGCTCTTGCCCACGAACTGGGGCACGCGTTCGGGATGCCACATCCTGACGGATACGGTTATCCCACAAGCTCCGTCAAATGGAGTCAGACCATGATAGGATGGCATTGGCTGTATCCTGCCACGGGACTGCTGAATGAGGATAGAAATATACTCTCCACCAGCAATTTCTTCGGATGATGGGAATCTTAAAAATCCTCTGTGAAGAAGACCGACGCACAGCGGTGCGTCAATTCCTTTCGCAACGGATTTGCACACCGAATTCTCCAAATTAGAACGTTCAAATACTAATGTCTTTGTAATATATATTTATGACTCTCCGCACCATAAAGCAGGACGTATTGAGGAAAATAAAGCCGGACCTGCACGAAGAGCGAAGAACGGAAGAGTTCGTGGTTAAGCTCACGAACGCATGCAACGAACTGAATGTGGAGGGAGAGTTGTGCGGCTCGCTGGGCAAGAAGACGTGGCTGAAAGGCGACCACGACGTGGACATGTTCCTGCTTTTCCCGCCTTCGCTTCCGCGAAAAGAATTGGAATTAAAAGGCATGACGGCTGCGAAAGAGATAGCACGGAAGATACAGGGCGTGCCCACGGTGAAATACGCAGAGCATCCCTATCTGCGTATACGGGCAGAGGGCTTCGCTGTTGACTGCGTACCGTGTTATAAAATAGCAAGCGGCGACAAAATAATAAGCGCAGTGGACCGGTCGCCGCTTCACACGCGCTACGTAGCTCGCAAGCTCCCGCCGGACTTCCGCGACGAAGTGCGGCTATTGAAGCAGTTCTGCAAGGGCGCGGGCGTTTACGGCAGCGACGTCGGGCATCACGGTATTTCCGGCTACGCGTGCGAGCTGCTGGTAATAACGCACGGCAAGTTTGAAGCCGTGCTGAAAGAAGTAGCGAAATGGAGACCGCAGATAGTCGTGGACGCAGAGCGCACGGGAAAAACAAAGTTCACCGAGCCGCTGGTAATCGTGGACCCCGTTGACGCCGAACGGAACGTGGCTGCGAACATGAACGCCGAAAACCTCATACGATTCGTAGAGGCGGCAAAGAAGTTTCTCTTCAAACCGTCTGCCGAAGCGTTCTTTCCCACGCAGACTGTGCTGGACACGGAAAAGAAGATACGCCTGAAAAGCAGGGGAACGAAATTTCTGGCGTTAAAAATGAAAAAGCCTGACGTGATAGAAGACACTCTGCTGCCGCAGTTGAGGAAAGCAGCGTCCCGCGTGGCTTCTCTTCTGGCGGAAAATGATTTCTCGCTCGTTCGCCGCTTTGCTCCAGCGGACGAAGCGCACATGTATATGATTTACGAGCTGAACGTCTGGAAACAGCCTGTCGTCAAAAGAATGGACGGGCCGTTCGTTTTTGCAAAAAAGCATGCAGACGAGTTTGTGAAAAAATACGCGGTCGGCTATTTTCCGCCTTACGTGGACGGCGAGCAGTGGCACGCTGAGAAACGCCGGGAGCACGCGGAAGCCCGCGCCTTGCTCGCGTCACTGAAGACGAGAAAAGACCTGCCGTCCATGGGAATACCTTTGCACGTGGCAGAGCCGCTTCGCAAAGGCGAATTACTGGAAGACGAAGACTTCTGGAAGGACGTGCTAAAAAACAAAGCGCTGTCTTCTTTCCTCCGTGAAAAGTATTTCGGGTGAAACCTTAAGGGTAACTGCCGCCTGCATAACGCAACGTAGAATGGAAGATGTCATGCGACTTTGCACCGGGTAGTAAAGGAGCGGGAAAACATCTGAGCACGATTTCAGCAGAGTGGTTTCGTTTCATTCTTTACTTGTTTACCGTTTGGTGCTGGATTTCACAAGAGTGAAAAAATTACTCCGCGCCGCGGTTGATTTTCGCCGTTTTTGGCGTCACAAGAAGCCAGTCCTCGCCTATGCCGGCTATATCGCCGTCCACTGCAAGGCACGTCTTTCGCACGCGCGTCACGGCGCGCTTCAACTCGGCGACGTCTTTTTCCCGCAACTCGCGTATCTTGACAAGAAGTATTCTTCCCGAACGGACCTTTTCCTGAATCCTGTTTGCATCGGCAAAAGAAGAGAGCTTTTCAACCTGTATGGTGAGCTTCGCGTCCTTCCGCTCTTCATCTTGAAAA
>JACQIE010000023.1 GCA_016198645.1 Candidatus Aenigmatarchaeota archaeon
GGCGCGAACGGCGTCGTGGAGACGCAAAAAATAGCGGCGCTGAATGCGTACTGCAATCCGCCGGATGCCGGCAGGCTGGTAAAGCTTTACGACATGTTTTCTCCCGGCGCTTTCGTGAGCATAAGGATAACCAACGCCGCAGGAGTGCTGGCAAGCTGCGGTTCGCCGGATGCCGGAGGAACGCGCTTCACGGCGAAAAGGTCTGCGGCAACGGAAAGCGGGGATATTGTACTGATAGAAGTAACGGTGAGCAGATGAAAGGCTTCATGAGAATACTGGAGGCGTTCATCGCGTCGATAATACTTTTCGCGTCAATAACGTATTTCTTCTCGATAACCAATTACTCTTTCTGGGACAGCGCAACTCTCCGCACGACCGCGGAAGACGCGCTGCGTTCTTTGTACATGTCGGGCATGCTCAACCAGTCTATATACAACGGCGATACAGCACCGATAAAAAGCGCGCTTTCACGGTTTTTGCCGGGAACCGCGGAATATGCGATGTACGTGAGCGGGGTGCCTCCTCCGTCGCTACGCATCCACTGTGTGTGCGCCACTAATGAGGCGGACGCCATCCAATCGCGGCTCGGCGGCATATTCATGTATAAAGGCCGCGCTGTGACGATACTCATGAGCGCCGACCCTGATGCCACGAAGGTGGACAAGGCCGCCAACCTTATACTGTTCACGGACACCGCCTCCATGCAGGGGAACAAGCCTCTCATGGAGCAATGGCTGTCATCGGGACGCAGGATAATGCTGTTTTCGAACCTTGCGGAAACCGACTTTCTTTCTGACGTTGACAACATACTGGGCGGCGTGTTCGGCCTTGCATGGCAGAGCGGCACGGGAAGCGGCGGGACGGCTGGCTTCTATTCGGACGTTGTGCCGTCGCCGTCTTACACCGTGAAAAAATATTTCACGCATTCTTCGGCTTACGATGAAAACGAGAAGTTCAGTTTTACAGCAGACCCCGACCTCAACAGAGTGGCAGTGGATATCAATTCAATAGTGACGTCTACGGAAGGCTACTCGCTCGTCAAGGCGTCGAAGGGAAGCGCGTGGTTCGCGGGATATGACGGGGATTCGGTGGACGATGACGGTGCAGTGATAAACGACGACGTCAACAAGCTGTTCAGAGCCGCTCTTATGTTCGCCGAAGGCGAGCGTTATGCGATAAAGAACGCCGCGCCTCCGTCCAGACAGCCGTACTCCGTTGCGACGCTGACGGGCTCTGTGGACGGAGACCCCTACATAATGACTATTTTAATATGGAGCGTGTTCTATTAGCATGTTCTGTATCAAATGCGGGAAACCCGCCACAATAGGATATTTGTGCAAGGAATGCTTCGCCGACGGCAAGAGCCTCTTTACTCCGAAAGACTTTACGCTGACTGTGTGCCCGCGATGCACGACGGACAAAGAAGAAGCCGTGCGGAAAGCCGCGCTTGACGCAGTGAAGGTGAAAATCGCCTCCATGCGCGTCAAAATAGTGGGAAGCGCGGCCACCGTCGACGTGGAAGCGGAAGGGAAACTCACGAACGGGCTCACGAAACGGGAAAGGAAAGAGCTGCACGTGAGAATAAAAGAGAAACTGTGCGACCGCTGTTCGCAGATATCGGGCAACTATCACGAAGGCGTCATACAGGCGCGCGGCCCGAACAGGGAGAAAATATTTGAAGCGGTGCGTGCGGCTTTGCCTGCGCGCGCGATTACCGGCATCGCCCGCCGGGCAGAGGGATGCGACGTGCGCGTCGTGAAGAAAGGGGAAGCAGGAAAGGTGGCTAAAGCGCTCTCTTCGAAATACGACGTAATCCGCTCTTATAAGCTTGCAGGTGAAAAGAAAGGAAAGAAGCTTTACAGAAGCGTCTATGCAATAAGATGATGTATTATGGAAGAAGAAGTGAGGGTGCGGACGCCCAAGAGCGGCGAGGTTCCGGGCGTAGTGGAAGCTATGCTCGGCGCCAACAAGCTGCGTGTCCGTTGCCAGGACGGCAAGGTCAGGATGGGCAGGATACCGGGCAAGCTCCGAAAACGCGTATGGATAAGAATGGGTGACGTGGTTCTTCTGAAGCCGTGGGATATACAGGGCGAAACGCACGGGGACGTCGTGTGGCGCTACACTCTCACGGAAGCGAACGCGCTTAAGAGAAAAGGTTTCCTCGCGCTGTGATAAGATGCTGAAGGAAGTCATGATACCGGAAAGGCGGAAGCACGCGCTTATCGGCAGGGGCGGCTCTGTCAAGCGTGAAATAGAGGAAAAAACCGCTACAAGGATAAATATAAGCGACTCAATAGAGATAAACGGCGAGCCTCTTGACGCACTGGCAGCGGCTTCGGTCGTAACGGCAATCGGCAGGGGATTTTCACATGACGTTGCACTGGAGCTGCTGGACGACGAGAATACACTTTATGTAATAGAATTTCCGGGCAACAGCGAACGCATCAAAGCGCGGATAATAGGGACGCGCGGCAAAGCCAAGCGCCGCATGGAAATAGATACGGGCACGCACATTTCGATTTACGGCAAAACCGTGTCAATACTCGGAAAGCACGATGCGGTGCATGTGGCGAAGCGCGTCATAGAAAGGCTTATGCAGGGCGCGCCTCACAGGAACGCGTACAAGCTGATGAAGTGATTATTATGGCAAAGACTGCGGAAGAACTGGCTGCATTGCAGAAGGAAATATCGATAAGCGAGTTCTTTGAGAAAAACAAGCATCTGCTGGGTTTTGACAATCCGACAAAGGCTCTGATGATGGCCGTGAAGGAGGCCGTGGATAATTCTTTGGATGCGTGCGAAGAGGGGGGAATACTTCCGGAAATATCCGTGAAATTTAAATCCGTGAACGAGGACCGGTTCATCGTCACCGTTCAGGACAACGGCCCGGGCATCGTGAAGGAGCAGGTGCCCAGAATTTTCGGCAAGCTTCTCTACGGCAGTAAGTTTCATCGGCTCCGCC
>JACQIE010000019.1 GCA_016198645.1 Candidatus Aenigmatarchaeota archaeon
GGTCTGCAGCACTTCGAACTCATTGAGCAGTGGGGCGGCGAAGTCAAGCTTTTCAGAGTGAAGCCGTAAATCAAACGGAATAATCCGGCTTAGGAAGCGCGCTTCTTTTGCAACACGCACGATATTTTAAAGGCTTCGCGGCAATCTACTTTTATGCCGGACATAAGCGTCATAGTGCCCGTGTACAACAGCACTGCTACGATAGAAAGGTGCATAGATGCTTTGCGCAAAATAAAACACCCGTCGTTTGAAGTCATACTCGTGGACGACGGGTCTACGGACGCAACGAAGGAAATAATAGCCAATGCCCGGGGCGGAAAGTTCCGCTGCTTCCGCAAAGAGAACGGCGGACCGGCATCGGCGCGTAATTACGGAGCCCGAAGGGCAAAGGGGGAGATACTTGCATTCACGGATTCAGACTGCGTTGTGAGCAGTGACTGGCTTAAATCCGCGCAAAAACTTTTCTCGGACGGCGTAGTCGGCGTGGAAGGCAGGATAGACACGGACAAACTCACTACGTTAACGCAGTCCGTGTTGAGCCACGGCGGGCGATACCTTACGGCGAACATGTTTTACCGGAAAGGCGCATTCATGAAGGAGATGTTTGACGAGCGCTACAAAATGGCGTTTCGTGAAGATACGGACCTGGCGATAAGGATGCTTAAGCGCGGAAAGATAGTTTACGCCGACGATGCGCGCGTCTATCATGCGCCGAGGGATGTGACACTCAAGGCGTTAAAGAAAAAACAGAAGATGTATTATTACGAAGCGCTTTTTGCGAACAAAAACGGCAAAGATGCGGACAAATACAGGACTTATCCGCTTGCCCACAACCCTGCTTTGCGCGCCGGCGCGGCGGCATTGGCGCTCCTTGCGCTGCCACTGTCGTATTTCTATATAAACCTCGTAGCAGTGCCTGTCGGTTTCATGATTCTTTCGGACATTTACTTTGCATGTCTAGCCGCCAGCGAGCGCAAGCTTCGCGCAAACGCGCTTTATCTGCCGCTTGCTTTTACGCTGCCGCTGGCGACGCTTTACTGGGCGGCGCGCGGCATCGTTGCATTCAGGAGCGTGCGCCAATGAACTATGCGGAGAGAGTGGGTAAAGGCACTTTTATGATATTCGCGCTCACGATGCTTGCTGCAGCCATAGGCTACGGTTTTCGGGTATTCCTGTCGCGCTCTCTAAGCATAGACGATTACGGGCTTTTTTACAGCGTTGTCGCGCTCGTCGCGACGTTGGGCGTTTTCCGCGAGCTCGGGCTGGCGACGTCGCTTGTAAAACACATGGCGGAGTTGAAAGCGCGCAGCGATTATGCGGGCATAAAATCCGCGACGATAATGGTCTTCGCCCTGCAGATGCTGCTGACGCTTGTGCTTTTCGTGCCCGCGGCGTTCTTCGCCGATGCTCTGGCGGAAAGCTATTTCGGGACGCCCGCAGCCTCGGCGGTGCTGCTGCTGATTCTAGCGGAAGGCGTCATCAACATGGGGCTTTATTCGGCAGTGTTTCAGGGAATGCAGAAGTTCAACATATTCGCATTTGTAGAGTTAGTGCGGGTGTCACTGGTCTTTTTGTTCTCTTATTTTCTTGCGCATAACGGCGCGGCAGGCATAGCGGCGGCGCAACTGCTTTCGACGGTTGTGATGAACGTCATTTTTGTGGGCATTGCGCTGCGTACGATGCCGTTTTTTGCGAGAGCAAGATTCACATTCAATCGCGAACTTTTTTCGAGGATATTGAAATTCGGCGGCACGCTCTGGCTGGGCAATGTCATAGTAATGGCGGTCAGCAGGATGGACGTGCTGATTCTCACGTATTTCCGCCCGCTTTCGGAAGTGGCGCTCTACAATGCTTCACTGCCCACGGCGATGCTGCTCATGACCTTTGCGTCTGCGCTTAACAATACCCTTTTCCCCACGATTTCCGAGCTTTGGGCGCGGAAGGAGACGGCCGCTGTGTCTCGTGGAATGACGTCGGTGATAAGGCTGTTTTTCATCATAATGACGCCGTTCGCCCTGCTTCTCGTCTTTTATTCTGATGCCATACTATCCACGCTGTTCGGTAGCAGATTTGCCCCGGCTACGTTCTCTTTGCAGATTCTCGCGATAGCCACGCTCTTTTATGCCATATCGCAGATTTTCTTCGGCGTCATAAACGGCATGGGGCGGCCGGACGTGAACGCCAAAATATATACTGCCGCTGCCATATCGGTCCTTGCCATGGACGTCGCCCTTGTTCCGCTTTACGGAGTGGACGGGGCATCGGCAGCCACGGCATTTTCATACATCGGCATGTTCCTTCCGGCGTTGCTCTTTCTTCGTGGAAAAATTACGGTGAAGATGAGCTGGAGTGATGTCAGCAAGATTACGATGAGTGCTTTACTCGCGTGGTTGGCGATGGTAATATCCGGCAGCGCTTTTGGCGGCAGCCTTTTCGCAATGGCTGCCGGCATGTTGATATCGCTGTCAATCTACGCTTTTGCCATACTTGTGCTGAAGGCAATAAAGAAGGCGGATTTGGAAATAATAACCGCGGCAGGCATGCCCATACCGAAAGCGGTGTTGCGCCGCATGGAACGGTTTGTCAGCGAGTAAGCATTGCATCGAGCTTTCCGAGCACCTGTGCCGGGGTTATCCACTTCACGCACCGCGCGTCTCCGAACTTGCAGTAATTGTCGTTGCATTTCGTGTCGCAGAACTTCCTGCCGCCGAGGCATACTGCCTTCGGGTTGTGCGGGTTCCATTGCGGCAGGGAAGGGCCGTTAAGGACGATTTGCTTTTTGCCCAGCGCAGCGGCAACGTGCATCGGGCCGCCGTTGACGGAAATAAATGCGTCGCATTGGCTGATTATGCATATCATTTCGTCCAGCGTAGTCTTTCCCACGAGGTTCGCAACGTCCGGGACGATTTTTTCTATCTCGCGCGCCTTTTTCATTCCATCTTTGCCGCCCACCAGCACGAAGCGGCATCCGTATTTCTTCGAGGCGGCGCGGATCAGCTCCGCCCACTTGGCGCCTACCCACGTGCGGCAGAAATTGTCGTCCTTGCCGGCATTTACGGCTATGAACGGGCGCTTCATTTTTTTGCATTTTTCCGGCACCATGATTTCCATTTTGTCCGAGCCCTTCACTCCGAGGAGCGCCAGAATATCTTGCTCCAACTGAACCGCGTCGCCCTTTTCTTCCGCCTTGACGTCGTAAACGAAAGACAGCGCATTTCTCGGGTTGAGATAACTTGCGGTTTTTTTTGCGCCGATAAGCACTGTCAGCAGCGACGAGAGGCGGGTGTTCGGGAATCCATCTATTATGACGTCTATTTTCTCCTTCCGTAGCCGGAGAATATTTTTCATTCCGGATACGCCGGTAATCATGACGTCTTCATCGATATACGGGCATTTCCGTATCAGGGGCAGGCCGCTTCCTTCGTAACTGTGCACTAAAATTATTTTCGCATCCGGGCAATGCTCCCGCAGGCTCCGCAATGCCGGAATGCCCGTGAGTATATCGCCCAGACTGGAGCCTTTTATCACTGCTATTTTCATAATATCCCCTTTTTGCCGTACCAGACTGACGTACGATGCGTATGACGGCAAAGCCAAGCCGTGCGTCTAACAGCTTTCAAGTCGATGCCACATTATCTGATTTTTATCTCGCTGCAATTTTTATACCATCCTTTCCAGCTGACTTGCGGCTTCTTCCACTGTTATCTCGTCCGGCGACGGATGATTTTTGCAATACCGACCGTAAAGCTCGCACTTCGTGCAGTCGCTGCCGCGCCACAGCCATGCCGAATAGCGGTCAAGCGGAGCCTTCCTTCTCGGGTCAGTGGGGCCGAATATGGAAAGAACCGGTGTGCCAACAGCTGCGGCGACGTGCATGAGCCCGGAATCGCCGCACACTAGCAGCGAGCACTCGCGGAGCACGGCGGCGGCTTCCTTCAGCGATGTTTTACCGGCAAGATTATACACGTTTCTCCCTTCCATGCCCTTGCTGCCGAGACAGACGACTTTCCAGCCTTTCGTTTCGGCTATGGCTGCCATGCGCTGGTAATTTTCCGCAGCCCAATCTCTGGAAGCGGAAGACTGGCCGGGATTGCCGCCTGACAATGACATAGCGATGAGCTTCCTGCCTGCTGCGTCGCGGACGAGGTCACGCGCATATTGCATATCATCATCGCCTATGTGCATGTTCATGAGAGTTCCGCAGGCTTCTTTCGTGAAATAAACAAGCATGTCAAGATAATACTGGATTTCATGTTTCACTCTTTCGTACTTCACGGTCTTTGTGTGCGCGAAGCCCTCCCAACCGCGGGCGAAGCCGACCCTGTCGGGAATAGCGCACAGCCATGCGAACACACCGGCAAGCCATGATTTATCCAGAACGAAGCACACGTCAAAACGCTCGGAGCGCATCTTTTTCAGCAGTTTCAGCAGCTTTATTTTCTGGCGTAGCGAGCCAAAAATGGAGTTCTGGTCGAACGCGATTATCCTGTTTATGTCGGCGTTGCCGCGAATCGCGTCCAGCGACCACTTTCCCGTGACGTAAACTATTTCGGCGTCCGGAAACGTGTTGCGAAGGCCGCGCAAAAAGGGCGTGGTCATAAGCACGTCCCCGATTGCGCCGCTCTTTATCACTGCTATCTTCATCATATCCCCTTGTTCACTTCGTTCACAAGTCGATGCCATATTATGCTCGTTCTCCCTTGCTCGCGAGTCGTATCCACACTCCGTGTGTTGCATCTTATAATTATGTTGCAATTATGCATCATCAGTATCTTGCAGAAAATGATTTAAGAGGCGAAAAGAACGAAGACGGGCTTGCAGGCAGTCTTTATAGCGGAAGTCCCAACTGCCGGAATCCCAGTTGAGCTAACAGCGGATAGTGGATTTCTTCTATCGGGCGATTGGTTGCCAGTGTTGCAATACCAGCACCTTCTGTTTCCATATCCGCCCGTTTGTGCGAAATAGACGGTTCGTATCCCAATTTTGCTAATACGATGGCGAGCACTGCGGTGGTTGGGTAGCCATCATGCCCATATAGTCAGCTGGCGCGTGGATTCTAAAACCATTCCGTAGTGCTCTTCTAGCCTCTTCGCCGATTTTTAGCATATAGGTAGGCATTTCATCACAACACAACTATCGCAGATAGCTATTTATTGCCGGCAGGCGTGCTTGCGGCGTTCTTGACATAGATATGCGGGAAAATAGGTTTTAATATGTTCAACAGAATTAGACTGAAGGGCATAAACTAAGAGTATAGACTAAGGTTTTACAATGACTGTGATGATAACAGGCGGCTGCGGGTTCATCGGCTCGCACCTCGTAGACGCGCTCGCGGAAAAAGGCTACGATATGGAGATAATCGGGCTGAAATGCGACATGCAGAACATAAAGCAGCACGCCAATAGCGTAAAGTTCCGACGCATTGACATCCAGGACAGGAAAGCCGTGCTTGGCGCGATAAGCAACGACACGGAGGCGATTTTGCATCTAGCTGCCTTAATAAACGTGGACGAGTCCATAGACACGCCCGAACCTTTCTGGAACGTGAACGTTCTCGGGACGTTCAACATGCTCGAAGCCGCGAGGCAGAAGAACATAAAAAAGCTCGTTTTCATGGGCACGTGTGAGGTTTACGGGAACGTGCCAACGGGTAAAGCGGACGAAAACCACGCAACGAACCCGCTTTCGCCTTATGCGGCCAGTAAATTCGCCGCAGAACGCTACTTGCAGTCGTACGCGACGACTTACGGCGACAAGCCGAACGTCGTGATGCTCCGCGGCTTCAACCAGTACGGGCCGCGACAGAACTCGGGCGCGCGCGGGGCAGTGATTGCGCGATTCGTTAACAACACCTTGGACGGCAAGAAAATGAAGATAAACGGCAACGGAGAGCAGACACGCGATTACGTGTACGTGAAAGACACGGTGAAAGGCATAGTCGCGGCACTGGAGAAGAGCGTCAAGAGCGGCGAGATAATAAATCTCGCCAGCGAGAAAGACGTTTCAATAAAGAGCATTGCCGAGAAGATAGCAAAGATTTCCGGCAAGAGCGCAAGCGAAGCGATAGAATACGGGCCCGGGAGGCCGGGCGAGCTTATGCGCAGCATAGGCTCTTCGGGGAAGGCGAAAAATCTATTGGGCTGGACGCCAAGCGTGAGCATAGACGACGGACTGCGAAAAACGTACGACTGGTACCGCGAGAACCGCGGCGGGTATTTCATGCGGTGAATTTTCGGACGCGGTAGAATACCCGTTCAGTGCCCCGCGTACCATGGCAGATTTCCATACGCGATTAAGTTTTCAAATTACGCTTAAAAACTTCCAATTCCATAAATTCTTATGGTGTATTCCTATGGACAAGTGAAATCCACGTTCATTAAAGCCAAGATTAAGGGCAGAGGTTGGAAAAGCAGGCAATATGTGGATGAACTTATATCAATAGAAAGGGCGGCTTTGGGGCATATGGGCGGCGGCTGGTCTACCGGGATGTTATTGAATCAGCTGGAAGAAAGATATCCGAAAGAGTGGAAAGCAATCCATATGGAGCTGGTTCCGGGAGAATATAAGAAACGAACGAAATCAGAAAATGCAAAAGAGGAGGAAGAACGCAGAGAAATGGAAGAATTTGAGAAGCAGGAGCGCGCAGAACAAAAGAAACTGAAGAAAGAATGGCTTTCAATGGGCGGCAAATAATAGGTATCAGACAACCGAAGGAGCATACATGTTGGAAACAGTTCTCGTCCTGGGAATCTTGATTAAATCAACCCAATCGGGTTTCTGTTCTGGCCGATTTTTGCCGGGTTTCTTCTTCGTATTCTTGCAGGCTGCCCCTGCCCAGAAAATCTTCCTTTCGTCGGGCATTTCAAGCCACCTTTCCTCAATATTCCCATTATCCTGCAGTATTCCTTTCTTTCTGAAAGTATAAGATTGCTATCTGCGATTTCTTCGTAGGGGCGATGTTCAGACGTAGTCACCTATTACGCATAATTTTAAATATGTAGTCACCTACATTATAATATGCATATAGAGAAAAGGCGTAATGGAAAGAAAAATAAGTATTATTTGGCGCATACGTTCCGTGACGGCGCCAAAGTAAGAAAACTACGCGTTTATCTTGGTGCGGATGGAAACGCAATAAAAAAGGGAAGAAGTAGGGCGGAACAAATACTCAAGGAGAGAATATCGGCATACAAAATAATCGCAGACCCCTTCCGGCAAGTGCTCACTACAAAGGAAATAAAGTCTCTGGAAGCAAAAGACGATATATCCGTAAAGCATCTCAACAAAGACGACTGGAAGATATTCACGGAGTCCTTTGTTTACGACACGAATGCCATAGAAGGCTCGTCTGTCACATTCACGGAAGTAAAGGACATTCTGGGAAAGCAGAAATGGCCACAGGAAAAGGAAAAGTGGGAGATATCCGAGACCTATGGACTAAGGGACGCTGTTAATCACGTGAGAAACACTAAAGACCATTTGTCTCTGGAACTCGTGAAAGAGCTTCATAAACTAACATTTAAAAATTCAAAGTCGTTCGCAGGGGAATTCCGGAAGTCCGGTCAGGAAGTTGTCGTCGTGGACGGCACGGGGAAAATAATTCATAGGGGAGCCCCTTCCGTGATGGTGCCGGGACTGCTCAAAGATTTGGTGGCGTGGTATAGAAAGAATAAAAGCAAATATCCGCCAATCGTTCTGGCGGCCGTGGTTCACAACCAATTTGAAAACATACATCCGTTTGCCGACGGAAACGGTCGCGTTGGAAGGTTGCTGCTTAACAATGTATTGCTCAAGCACAACAAGCCGCCTGTGAACATAGAACTGAAAAATCGCCGAGAATATTACGCTGCGTTGTGGGAATATGAAAACAACGGGAATATCCGGCCCATGATAGAGCTTATTCTGAAAGAATATAGAAATCTGAAGAAGTTGTTGAATAGGTGACACAAAATTCGTGAATGTAGCCACCCGTCGCAATGCATTGAATGGGTTTTTATCCTATCGGCGAGATTGATAATAATGAAAATCACTGTGGATACCGCCAAATATGCAGCTAGAGTAGTTCATACACAGGGGCGGGAAGGCATGACGCTTACGGAGTATTTTGCGTGGTCATACAGGCAAGCACAACAGAGAGAACCGGAGCTGCCGAAATACTGGGACGGCAGAATAATAAAGTGACACGCAGGAACTACTTTTTTCCTTTTCTATGAAGTTTGCGCGTCTTCTGTTTGCGTTGGCTTTCAAGCGAATTTCTTATAAGCCCGCTTCTTTGATTCCGTATAAATTCTCAAGAGCACGACGTTCTACATGAAACGTCCCGGCTTCCAGCATCTGCGATACCGCATAACTCTGCCCTTCTATGTGGTAAGCGGCTTTAAACATTCTTTCCACCTATGACATCCCTGTATAGTTCTTCGTACTTCTTCGCAAGAATCTTCCAATCATAATTCTTTACGGCTTTTGCACGGCACGCCCCACGCATGTCGTCCAGCGTCGCCTTTTCCTTGGCGAGCCTGTTTATCAGCGCTGCGGCTTTTGTTGGGTCCTGCTCTATCAGAAAACCCACGCGATGGTCAACAACGTCAGGCACGCCGCCGACTTTCGTGGCGATGACGGGCAAGCCGGAGCTTAGCGCTTCCACGAGCACCGTGGGCATTCCTTCGGAACGGGACGTCAGGAGAAAGCAGTCGGCAGCGGAATAATATTTCTTCGCATCTTCGTTGCCCATTTTCCCGAGCTTTATCGCGTTCTTTGCGTTCATGCTTTTCAGCGGCTCGGCTTCGCTTATTCCGACAAGGAGGAAGTTCACATCGGGGCATTTTTCTATTATTGACGCGAGCATGCCCGGGCCCTTTATCTCATCCGGCCGCGCGACCGTGAGCATCGTAAGGCGGTCATACAGGCGCAGCGTGCCGCGGATTTCTTTTCTTGCGTTCTCGTCTCTTACGAAACGCGCGGTGTCCACGCCGTTCGGTATTATCTCTATTTCACGCACGCCCAGCTTTTCATAGACGTCTTTGATGGCAGAAGCAAGAGCCACGCATTTGTCCGCAAGCTTTCCGGTTTTCGCTTCCTTGTCCAGCACGCCGCCGAAGGTGTAGACTATTTTCTTACGAGTGAGCTTGGCGGCTACGAACGGGAGATAAGAATCGGCGTAAAAGAAGCCATGGACGATATCATAGCGGCGGAAAAGTATGTTTAATGCCGCGAAAAGCGAGAAGAAAAATATCATTGAAAGATAACGCAAGTGGCGCAGCGGCATCCAAATGTAAGGCATCTTCCGCATAGTCGTGCCCTCCGGGAACGAAGCGTCGCCTTTGTTGGTGTATATGTCTACGTCATGCCCGAGGTCCACGAGTTCGCGCGCAAGATTCTTTGCGATGTTTTCAGTCCCGCCCTCGCGGACGCCGGCAAGGAAATGGACCATTGCGATTCTCATGCGTTCACCGGCTTCAGCTTCGCGAATGCTTCGGACGCAGTCATGCTCGCGAAATCATGCTGTGCCATATAATCCACGAAATCGCTCCAGTACCTGTGCATCTTTGTATTTATCAAAAATTCCCAGTGATGGTTTGCCATTATAAAGACGTGCGACGAGTCAAACTTTTTGCAGGCGTCCTCGAAGCTCTGTTTTAAGTCCCAAAAGCATGAGAAGAGGTAAGGATTCATCGTTCCGAGCTCTTTGTTGCTTTTGTATTGCACGAGCCCGTTGTAGCCGTAAAGGAAATTTCCGCGCACGTGTGAAAGCCCGTATTCTCCCAGAGGGACACTAACTACTGCGTCTTTCAGAGGGCGGATGACGTTGCGGAAGATGCGGAAGCCGCTATCGGCGACGGCGCGCCACCCGCTCTTTGAAAGGCGCTCGTGCGGCGGAACGAAAACGCGAACTTTTCGTTTTGTGGCGCCTTCTACGATTGACTTGCCCCTGGCAAGCATTTCTTTCATTTTAGTATAGTTTGGAGACGAGAAATCGCGTATATCGTGAGAATAACCGTGCAGACACGGCTCAACGCTTTTTTTCTTCAGCCAAACGGAGACGGCGCTATTTTTTCGGAAATCGTGAAAGCCACTGTTTATTCTGCTCTTCGGTATGAACGGTTCGTACTCGTAGCCGCGGCGGTAAAACGAGTTGTTTTTGCTGCCTATCCGCGCAGACGTGTCAAGCATCGGGATTACAGAGACGGAAACGTTAAAGCCGCGGCGGAAAAAAGACGGGCCGTAGATTTTATCAAGCAGCGCGCTGCTCGTGAATGCGTGCGTATCGTCGTCACGGATTATGACGGTCTTCATGAGAAACCTTTCATGGCAGGCTTTAAAAAGTGTTTTTATAGAATGTTATCGTATGGCACGGGTTCTAATCACAGGCGGCAACGGGCTGATAGGCTCGCATCTTGCAGAGCGGCTTATAGCGCGGGGCGATGAGGTTGCGCTGCTGGACGTGATTTTTAACTCGAACACGAGGGGCATAAAGTGCGAAAAGATAAATGCCGATGTGCGTGATGCAAAAGCTGTGGAGAAAGCAGCCGAAGGAAAGGACGTCATCATTCACTTTGCAGCCGTTTCACGGGTCGCGTGGGGGCAGGAGCGGCCGGTAGAGTGCGTGGAGACGAACAGCATTGGGACAGCCAACGTGCTGGAAGCAGCACGCAAGGCGAACGCCTTTGTATTCATAGGCTCAAGCCGCGAAGTTTACGGCGAGCCGGAGAAGAACCCCGTGTCCGAGACGGCAAGAAAAGAGCCGGTTTCAATCTACGGCATAACGAAGCTCTCAGGCGAGAAACTGCTCATGGCTTATAGAAAGTACTTCAAGCTGCGCGGAGCTATATTCCGGTTTTCCAACGTCTACGGCTCGACCCGCGACCTAGAAGAACGCGTCATACCCATATTTATCAGAAAGGCGCTGAAGAACGAGACGCTAAAACTTAACGGCGGCGCGCAAATTTTAGACTTCACGCACTTGGATGACACGCTGGACGGAATCCTGAGGGCTTACGACAAGCGCGCTGCTATAGACGGAGAAGACGTGCATTTCGTCACGGGCAGGGGCGCGAGCGTCGCGGAGCTGGCGAAGCTGACAGTAAAAGCGGCGCGCTCTTCGTCACATATAATCACCGGGCCGGTGAAGAGCTTTGACGTGCAGAAATTCGTGGGCGATAATTCCAAGGCAAAAAAGCTGTTAGGTTGGACTCCTAAAATCTCGTTGGAAGAAGGGCTGAAGAGGACGGTTGAGCTTTACAGGAAGGCGATGTGAAGCGCGTAACAGGGCGCTAGTATCAAACGCTATGTATAATTGTGGTTATTAGACGCATAAATCAAGGCTTTATAAAGGATGCTGTTCTGATTTTCATTATGGATTTGAATGAGGCAAACCAATATATAAATGAAGCATCAAAGTGGGTCACTAGAGGTAGCGCAGTTGCCGGGGTTTCCTACGTCATGGCATTGGTCATTGTGGTTGGAAGGCATGCTCTATCCAAGCGAATACAGTCACAGGCAGAACTGGAGGAATGCGTGGGAGAGGAAAAGGCGAAATTGGGAATGACTGCGTCGGTCATGGCATACCTTCACAGCGATGGCGGCGCATATTGCCGAAAAAACGGCAGTGCGTATGAGATGCACGTTGGAGGACGGTTAGGAGCCACACGGTTAGGTGTGAGACACGAGTTATATCATATCCATAAGGGGGATACGGATAAGCCTTATTCGCCATGGAAATTTAATCTTATTCAAGAACCAAGGGCGGCAGCGTACGGAGCGTTCGGGCTGAAATTTTAGTGTATGGTCGCGCGACGCTTTCATTTCACAAACGCATTGACTTCCCTACACACCCGTAAAACTTCTTCATCCGTCAGTTCGGGAAACATCGGCAATGAGAGTATCTTCGTTGCATTTTCCTCGGAACGAGGGTAAGAGCCTTTAATCATGGAAAAGGCGCCCTGTCTATGGATAGGGACGGGATAATGGACTTTCGTGCCGATGCCTTTTTTCTTCAGATGCTCCGCCAGCGCGTCCCTGCCCTTTGCAGCGATAACGTACAAATGATAAGCGTGTTTTCCGCCTTCCTTCTCGCGAGGCACATCCACGCCCTGCAAATTTTTATTATACAGGCGCGCTATCTCACGTCTCCTCTCCACCCAGCCGTTCAGGCGCTTTAACTTTACTCTTAAAATGGCTGCTTGCATCTCGTCCAGCCGCGAGTTGTAACCGAAGAATTTACTGTCATACGTGCCTTTCTGCCCGTAGGCGCGAAGCATTTTTAGTTTTTCTGCAAACGCCGCGTCATTCGTCGTGATTGCACCGCCGTCGCCGTACGCGCCCAGATTCTTCGTCGGATAAAACGAGAAGCATCCCGTGTTCGCAGCGCCAACGTGCTTTCCTTTGTACGTCGCGCCGTGCGCCTGGGCGCAGTCTTCTACTATCTTCACGCCGTGTTTTTTCGCGAGGGTGTTTATCCTGTCCATGTCGCACGGCTGCCCGTAAAGATGGACGGGAATTATGATTTTCGTTTTTTTCGTTATCGCGTTTTCCAGTTTTTTCACGTCAATGTTATAAAATTCGTCGCAGTCCACGAGCACGGGCACCGCGCTCACGGCGAGGACAGCCATAACTGTTGGCGACGCTGTGTTAGCTACTGTAACGACTTCATCGCCGCTTCCGACGCCGGAAGCGCGCAGCGAGAGTATCAGAGCGTCCGTTCCCGACGCCACGGAAACGCAATGCTTTGCGCCGACGAAGCGGGCAAACTCCTCTTCAAACTTCGCCACGTTGTCGCCGAGGCAGAAGACGCCGCTTTCCATGACAGATAAAACGGCATCATCCAGCTCCTTTTTCAGCGAAGAGTACTGGCGCCTAAGCTCGAATTGCGGAATCATTATTACATACCCCTGCATTCTGTGGATGCATCGTATCCATACCCCACAGCTTCGCTGTGTCGTATCCCATGTTACGTCTTATTTCGGATTTCATTATGATCTCTTATGTAATATCCCCTTGCTTCGCAAGTCGATGCCATATTATTCTTCATGACGAATTTCACCATAGTCTCTTATGTAATCTTTCTCGTCGTATAAATGTGAACATAAGACAAGAACGACTGCGTCACGGGAGAACTCCGTCAGTTCAACCCAGATACGCGGCGGCACGTAAACGCCTTCCGACGGCGATGCGAGTTTTTTCTTCTCCTTCTTTTTGCCGTTGTCTAGCGTTATAGTAAACGAGCCGTTCAGGCACAGGAACGCCTGCTCGCACATTTTGTGTGCATGGCTGCCGCGCGTTGCGCCTTTCTTCATTGCGTAAAGATAGAAAACGCGTTTTATCTGAAAGGGAACGTCCTTACCGCTTTCTACGGCAGACAATATCCCCCGGTCGTCTTCCCTGCGCGCTACCGTGAAAAAAGACCATTCAGCCATTCAACCACTCCCTATTTTCGCGGCACCAAGCCACGGTTTTGCGGATGCCTTCGCTTAGCGGCGTAGTCGCCGACCAGCCAAGGACGCGTTTCGCTTTCGTCGCGTCAGGCACGCGCCTTGGTATATCCTCGTATGAGGCGCCGTAGAGCTTTTTTGTATCAACGTATTCAACTCCCAAATCTTCGCGCCCTGTTTCTTTCAGTATTATTTTTACCAGCTCATTAAGATTCGTTTCCTTCATGCTGCCGAGATTGAATGCCTCGCCGCTCGCACTCTCTGCAGCTGCTATCGTGCCGCTGATTGCGTCTTCCACGTACGTAAAGCAGCGCGTCGGCTTGCCTCCGTCGTAAATAATGGGAGGCTTCCCGTTCAACACACGATGAATGGCGGCAGGCACGACAAAGATAGGAGCCTGGCGGGGGCCGTAAGCGTTGAAGTAGCGGACTATCGTTGCGGGAAAGCCGTACTTCTCGGAGGCAGAGAAAATCATGTGCTCGCACATGCTTTTGCTTGTGCTGTAAGTCCAGCGCGCGACGGATGTCGCGCCCAGAACGCGGTCGTCTTCCTCTTTCCACGGCACTTTCGGGTTCTTGCCGAAGATTTCGCTGGTGCTGGTGAACAAAAGCTTTGCATTTTCCTTCGTAGCAGCGGCTACGACATTGCGCGTTCCTATTATGTTGACGTCTATTGTGCCCAATGGGTCGTTCACGTAGTTTTTCACGCCCACAACGGCGGAGAGATGGAAAATCGTATCAGCGCCTTTGCATGCCTTCAGAACGTCCTGCTCCTTCGTTACGTCGCCCCGGATGACGTTGACGTCCTTAAGATGCGCTATGCTGCTTTTTTTCGCGTCTGCCTTGTCGAAGACTGTGACATTCATTCCTTTTTTCAGCAGCGCTTCGACCAAGTGTGACCCAATAAATCCGCAGCCGCCTGTGACTACGACGTTTTTCATAATACCCCTCGCTCGCGTAAGCAATTTGACGCACGAAGTGCGTCAGACAGCTTCCAAGTCGTATCCCATATTATTATGTCCTCTTCGCTCATTACATTCGCAAGTGCGTATCCCTTATTTCTATCTACAACGTTTTTCATACTTCTACTATTGAATCCTCGCCTATTATGAGATTCATGGCGTCGCTCTCTTTAATCGTGCAGGATTTGCCGATAAGACTATTAACAAGCTTCTTCTTCGGCAGGCGCAGCGTGCAGCCGTCCATTATTATCGATGACTCTATTGAGCCGCCAACGATTTTAACGTTGTTGCCGATAGATGTGTAAGGCCCTATGCGGGCGTCTTCTATTGCAACGTTTTCACCTATTATTACCGGTCCCGATATTGTGCTTCTTTTCACGACAGAGCCTTTGCCCAGCGTAACTTCTCCGCTCACGGCGTTGGCAACGACAGAGCCTTCTATCTTCCCTTTCATCTTTGACAGAATCATGCGGTTCGCGTGAAGTATGTCTTCTGCGGTGCCGGCATCGTCCCACCAGTCCTGAATCACGTGATGGACTATTCTTCTTCCGTCCTGTATCATCCGTTGGATAGCGAGGGTTATCTCCAGTACGCCGCGTGCCGACGGCTTCAGATTTTTTATATATTTCATTATCGCAGGGGAGAATATGTATAC
>JACQIE010000002.1 GCA_016198645.1 Candidatus Aenigmatarchaeota archaeon
GTATTGGCCGCTTCTGCGCCAATACCCTGACCCGTTTGTGGGCATGAAGTTCATGCCCACGACTTTAATTGCAAAGCCCCGTTCAGAGCGTAATATCGTGCGGGCGCCCTTCCGCCCGTGCCGCTTCGGAAATAATTTCCAGCACGGCGTGTTCATGGGCGTTGGGTATGTCCATGTGCCCGCCTTTTCTCATCCCGTCTTTCACCGTGTATACGAAATTTCTCATGTGCTCCCTCACCGGCCCCTGCCGCGGCACCCAGCCTTCAACGCCCTCTTCAAACGTACTAATTCTATGCCCGTATCGCACAGCTCCCCATTCCTTTGCTCTTTTTGAGCCTTCGCCCCAATATCTCTTCGCGCTCCTGTCACTGTTCCAGTCACTCGGGCTCTCGTCTGTCCCTGCGAATATTCTTCCGCCCATTATGGCATCGGCACCCAATGCATACGCAACTATAGCGTGCATCGGCGTTGATATGCCGCCATCAGCTATTATCGGCACGTAAATGCCTTTTTTCATGAAGTATTCGTCTCGGGCACGGGCGACTTCTTCTATGGCTGTTCCCTGTGCCCGCCCCACTCCTATCTGTTGCTGGGTTATGCATATGCTCCCCGGCCCCATACCTACACCGACGCATGTCGCTCCGCTGTCCGCCAGAAAACGGAATCCTTCTCCGGTAACTACATTACCTGCGCCGACAGGTACAGACGGGAACTTACAAGCCACCCATTCCAACGTTCGTTTTACATAGTCGCTGTCTCCTTGAGACGTTGTAACGTACAAAAAATCAGTCCCGGCTTCAACAAGAGCAGGAACCCGCTCTTCATAGTCAACCGTGTTCACCGCGTCCCCGCCCATATATCGTTTTGACGCGTCCACCATTGCATAGGGATTCTGCAGATGCTCGTCAACGTCTTTTTTGAACACTACATAGACTATCTTCCCGTCTTTGTCAACAACGGGAAGATGTCCGTGGTGGCTTTCTATCAAAGCCATGTTCGCCCGTGCGAGGTCGTATCCTATTTCATCGTAGTGGCCTAAAACAACCTTTTCAATCGGTATCATCCTTGCCGATACGGGCTCGTAGGCGTGGAAATCCGTGCGATAGTCGTTGGATGTTATGATTCCTATCATAGGAGTGTCGAGAGTCCCGTCTGAAGTAACGGGATAAGTATTATATCCTGTTTTTTCCGTCAGTTTTTTCAGTTCGCTTATTAGTGTGGAAGGGCCGACCACGTCCGGAACCACGAAGCCGCCTTTCATGCTTTTCACGGCGCTCCTTTTTTGTG
Organism: Candidatus Aenigmatarchaeota archaeon; assembly: GCA_016198645.1. GTDB lineage: Archaea > Aenigmatarchaeota > Aenigmatarchaeia > GW2011-AR5 > GW2011-AR5 > JACQID01. The sequence continues at coordinate 1,288 of JACQIE010000002.1, forward strand.
CCTGCTCGGCTACGGGCTGGCTCCAGTTAGAAATGGAAAACATACCGAGCTTAGCCAATTCTGCGTTTAGTTCAGGGCTATAAACGGCCTGCATTGGAGAACTCACCACGGAATAATGGAGCGTTATTCGCGGTTTTTCGCCCTTTTCATATCTGGTAATAGGAGCCGATAGCGATACATCGTCAACAGAAGTCAGCCCTATATGGCCCGGCAGAATGCGGTATTCCCCCAGTGCCCTTGCCGGCGTATAGTTTATTGACTTAGCCATATTTTTATTCCACAAAAGATTATTTATTCCCGTCGCATCCTCTTTAGCTCTTGGAAAAGTTCCATAATGCGCCCGTTCTTTATACCCGGTTCCGCGCCCCGCCAGAATTCTTCCAGATTTATTTTATTTCCGTACTCCTTTTCGTATTCGTACGCCTGCAACGCCAGTTCTAACTTGTCGGAGGAGTGCACAAGCTCCGCTTCCTCCGTTTTGTTCTCCTCGTATTCGTTCCAGAGCGCGCGTATTTCGTTTGTGTCCATGCTCTTTAGAATCTCGTCAAACGCGTCCGCTTCGCGGCTGTGCTTCTCCTCTTTCGTGACGCCGTCTACGGGCGTTATGTCGCCGACCAGCGCTTCTGCCAGGTCGTGAATCAGCGCAATCTTTATGCATCTTTCACGGTTTACGCCGCCCAGCATCATGCATATCAGCGCAGTCCTGAAGCTGTGCTCAGCCACACTCTCGGCGTCCGGCACATTTCGCAGAACCCAGCCGGCGCGCTTCACCCTCTTCAGCTTTCCCGCATTCAGCAGGAAACCTATGACGTCGTCCATAGTATTTGTTAAAAGGGCGGGTGCCCTTTTAAATCACATCTTCCTTATATACCACCGATTTTAGTCGGCGGTTTGTTAGAAGATGGGATCCAGAAGACATTGAGTTTCATCACACGGCTAAAGCCGTGTGTTTTCAATGTCTTCTTGGATAATCAGATGCCGTCAGTTTCTTCGCGCGTTGACTTTTGAATACAATGCAGCCAGCTGAACGCCCGGATTAACAGAGTCTTTCAACGAACCGATTTTGGAAGCATCTCCGCGAGTATCAGCCGTGTATAGTGAATATTGGGTGTGTGCATGCTCCGCCATTACGGCTCTCAGCGCCGCCGATTCATAATTTCTGACAAGTCCGGCGGCTCGATGCGCGTCTACGACTTCTTGGGCGAAAGCTTCCCATGGCATGTCAGGCGAAGGCACTCGTATATAGTCCAACGGATTCAGGAAGCCGTTCCTCTTCAGGAAATCCGAAAGCCCCGTTTGTTCGTATAACTTCCTAAGATTTTCGATTCGGGCTTCAAAACTTGTCTCTTCTGTAGTCATCCGACCGACCTTTTGAACTCTTCCACGACAGAATTCCTGTATTCAGGATTTGTCATGAAAGCATTAACCACGCCAGCCACTGTTTTGTCTTCATAAACCGGCAGGATGCCTTTATAGTCAGTGATGGCAGTGACGCCAAACTGCGTCGCAAGTCCCCCTAGAAGAAGCCTGGTAGCCCTCTCGCCGTCATCGTCACTGGAATCATAGCCAATACCGTTCAAATAATCTCTTATTCCCATTACCAAATCTGTCATAGCTCTCCCACGGCTTCCGCCCAGTAGCCCGGTAAGAGCAGGCTCTACCAAATCTCTGGCTCTATATTCCGACTCCTTCATAATCATCCACTCCACACATTACTATGCTTTCCCGTATTTAAGCTTTTCTA
>JACQIE010000024.1 GCA_016198645.1 Candidatus Aenigmatarchaeota archaeon
CTCTTCAAGTAGTCTTCACATCCCTTCATGTAGGAATCGTAGCGCTTTTCATTGGCGGCGCACTGCGAAAAGAACTCCTTGCTGAAGTCGTTGTAAGGCTTCTGCACGTCGCGGATAAGCTTCGTATGGATGTTGCTGTAGTGGAGATACAGGAAGAAACTTTTTTTATTTTTTATTTCCTCCAGAATCCTGCAGTGGCGTTCAGTGAGATTATCCTTGTTTTCGTCATGGATTTCAAAGACGTCAAAACCGGCGCGCGGAAGAACGCTGTCATTGATAACGTCGGCGCGGCAAAAAAGACCGGCGTCTTTCATATATTCGGCGAGCGTCTTGAATTTCCTGTCAAACTTAAACATGTTAAAGTATGCGTTGACGCCGTTGCGGGACGGATATGTGCCGGAAAACAAAGCGTGCATTGAGGCGACGGTGTAAGGCGCGGCAGTGATTACGCCGGAAAAGAACAGCGACTCTTTCGCCAGTGCGGCGAGTGAAGGCACCTTGGCCACGCGGTCGCGTCGCAGCCCGTCCATGGTGATAAAAATAAGGTTCATCACTTTTCGCCTATTACCAGTGCGGCTTTCGTGTCTATGAGGACGCGTCCGGCAGAAGCGCGTAAGTTGTAATGTTTTTTAAACTCCTCCGTGCCGTTCACGTGCATGTCAATTATCTTTTGCTTTACTTCTTCTGAAAGAGTGCCGTCGTTATCCAGCCAGTTCTTCAGGTCAAAGTCCTTGTCATCTATAATATTTACGCTTACCTTGGCAAAGCCTGCCTGCTTTAGCAGAGAAGCCATCTCTTCCGGCAGGAACGTCGCGCGTGTTTCCTTCAGCGCGAAAATCTTTTCGAAGTCGCGCTTCAGCGAAGCGTGAGGCGGAACGCCTTCCTGCAGAATGAACCAGCCGCCTTTTTTCAGCACGCGACGGCATTCGCGCGCGGCGCGAAGGCGGTCCTCTTCCATGAGTATGTTATGGAAGACGTTTCTGGCTATCACGCGGTCAAAGCGCGCGTCAGGATAAGTCATCTTCCGCACGTCGCCTTCCTTGAAAACGGTGTTCGGGTGCCCGTTATTGGCGAATGAGAGCATTTCTTTGGATATGTCAATACCGTGGACTTCCTTCACGAATGGGGCGACGAGCGAAGCTATGACGCCCGTTCCGGTGCCGGCGTCCAGCACAGAGTGCGTGCGCCCAAAGCGCCCGTGCTCAAGCATCGCACGTTTTAACGTGGAGTTGTTCACCCATTTCAGGTTGTTATAAGTGGCAGCCCGCGCTTTCCAGACTTTCTTTTGGTCGCTTTCAATCATAATAATCCCCTTGCTCCGCAAGTCGATGCCATACTATTACTTACTCCTCGCTCACTTCGTTCGCAAGTCGTATCCCAATACCCCGCATTTTTCAAATGCGTCGTGTCCCATATTATTACCCCTCGCTTCGCTGTGTCGTATCCCATATCCCCTTGTTCACTTCCGTTCACAAGTCGATGCCATATTATATTTGACTATTCCTCCTTCGCCGCATCGTATCACATATCTATTGTCTTTTTAACCGCTCAGATAACCTAGGCTTTTCAGCCGCGCCTTCACTTTCTTTTCGGCGTCGCTTTCTGACGAATCTGAAAGTATTGTGCGCATCACGAACGCAACGAACTGCGAAACGTTGGCGAAGCCCGTTTTTTCTATCTTTTGCTCAAGCGCGCGGTAAAGGTTTTCCGGCAAGGATATCGTCCGGTAAGATATTTTTCGCGTGCTTTTTACTTTCATAATAATACCCCGCGCTTCGCGCGTCGTATACCATATTATTACTCACTCTCGCTCATTTCATTCGCAAGCCGCATCCATACCCCGCAATGCTGTATGGCGCACCGCTGTGCGTCGGATAGCATCGCGTCGTATCCCATATTATCTTTATCCAATAGATAATAATAGATAACAATAAGGATAAAAAGGCGGTTTTGCGCGCGAACTGTAAAATTAGCGTCTGGTATAACGCATGCGACTATCCGAAGTTTTCGGAGCGAAGCGTAGGGAGAGCGCAGCGTTGCCCAATAAGTTATTCCTCAATCTTCCACTGGGGATTCCATGCAATTTCCCATAGATGTCCATTTGGGTCCTGAAAGTAACCGGCATAACCGCCCCAAAATGTATCTTGAGCGGGTTTGGTTATATTGGCACCAGCTTCTTTTGCCCGCTTCATTACTTTGTCTACCTCTTGTTTGCTATTCACAAGATGGCCTATTGCAAATTCGGTTGCACTTGCCGAAGCAAGCGATATTTTGGCGTCCCAAGCGATTTCTTTTCTGGGGTAGAGAGCAAGCTTTAAGCCATTTTGCAAATTAAAGAAAACAACAGCACCATGTTCAAACTCTGTCCCGACGATGCCGTCGGTTTGCAAACCCAACCCGTCTCTATAAAATTTCAATGATTGTTCTAAATCATCCACTCCAATTGTTAGAACGTTAATTCGTTGCTTCATATGTCTTGCTTAATGATGCAATATATAAATCTTTGTGAAGTAACATTGTACTTGAGGAAAATTCCCCTACAATAATCTAAGAAAAATTAAAATTTGATTGCATATATATATGCGATTAAGAGAAGTTTTTACAACCCGCGCCACGAAAGCCACCTGCTTCAGCGGGTGGATGAGACAAGGAGCGGGCTACTAACGTACTGACTGAACGGTAAACAAGTAAAAGCCGAAGATAACCCGCCCGTCAAAAAATCGAACAATGCATGAGAGTCCTTTCCTTCGCTTTACTAACGCCCGCCACTTTAGTGGCGGGTAGTTTACACCCGTACCCCGAAAACCGTTGCCACGAGCAACTGTGCGACAGTTTCTCTGTCTATCACCATCATGCAGTTCACAATGCGCTAATAAACACTCTTTAATATGTTAGCGAAAATGTTGTTCTGATGCAAATAAAATACGTCCATTCGGTGTGCTCGGAGATACCGCGGGGCGGAGTCGGTGGCATAGCTTACCATGCCATAGGCGAGATGAACAAACGCGGCTTTCTCCGCAAGGCATACATAATGAACTGGAACAAAGGCGGGGATGTGGGCAAGCTCACGCGCTTCTTTTTTCCGCCGAAGCCGCCGCATTTTCCCGTGGATGCTTACTATGCGGTAAGAAACGCACTTTTTGATTCTTTCGTCGCGGCGACAATACCGCGGGACGCGGACATTTTTCACGGCTGGATAGGGCACGGGATGAAGTCGTTCGCCAAGGCGAGAACGTTGGGAATAAAAACGGTGACGCACGGCGCATCGCTACATCCGGTTGAACAGAACAAAATACTCATGGACGAGTTCGCCCGTTATAAAATCAACGACGCGCCGCTTTCGGCGAAAACCGTGGACGGCTACGTAAAGGAACTAAAGAACGTCCAATACATCGCCGCGTCGTGCGACGTTTCGGCGGAGAGCTTCGTTCGTCAGGGATGGGACGAGTCTCACGTCTTTGAAACGCCGTTCGGCGTGGACACAACGCGTTACACTCCGGGCACGAAGAGTGACGACGTTTTCCGAGCCATATTCATCGGCACCGTCGGTCTGCGCAAGGGGCCGCAGTATCTGCTGCCGGCGTGGTCTTCGTGGAAGGATAAAGGCGACAGCGAGTTGGTGATGCTGGGCCCGCTTGAAGGCACGGTTCAGCCTATAATGAAGCCGTTTGCTAATGAAAAGGGCGTGACGTGGGTGAAGTGGAGTGACGACTTGAAGGGAATGTGCAACGAAGCGTCAGTCTTCGTGCTCCCTGCTCTGGAAGAGGGCGGGACGACGCTGGCGCAGCTCACGGCGATGGCGTGCGGGCTGCCGTGTATTGTGACGCACGCGACGTATTTTCCCGTTCGTGACGGCAAGGAAGGCATAATAATCAACGAGCGGAACGTGAAGCAGATAAAAGACGCGCTAAAATATTTCAAGGACAATCCTTCGGAGACGAGGAGGATGGGCAGGAACGCACGGAAACGGGCGGAAAAATATACGTGGGATAATTACGGGCGAAGTCTGGAAAAAATGTTCAAGGCGATAATGTGACCATTACACTCGGCGTAAGCATGCATCATGATAGCAGCGCTGCGCTGGTGGAAGACGGCAAAGTGATAGATGGGGCGGCGGAAGAGCGGTTCACGCGGATAAAGCACGACGGCGCAGTGCCGATGAACGCGATAAAATGGATACTCACTAAAAACGGATTAAATGAGGAAGACGTGACAGTGACGTTGTCCGAAAACCGCCCGAATCCGCTAAAGAATATAGGCAATTTTTACGGCACTGTTTACAGGTATCCGCTTTATATCGGGGAAACTGTGCTGAAAAGGAACGTCGCTCCTTACTTAAAAAAATTCAAGGACGTCGTTTTCGTGCCGCACGAGATGGGCCATGCGCGAAGCGCTTTCGGTTCTTCCTCTTTCAACAAAGCCGCCATCGTCGTGATGGATGGCGCCGGGACTGACAGTGGCAGGGCGCTGTCCGGCGGAATATTTATTGGCGACGGGAAGGAGATAAAACCGCTGGAATATCTGGATATCAGGCGAAGCCTCGGATTCTTTTACGGCGGGCTGACGGTTGCTTTGGGATTTGAGTTCAACGACGGCGAATGGAAGACCATGGGGCTGGCGCCTTACGGCAATAAGTTTATTGATGAACTAAACGAGCTTTGGAGAAAAGAGCGGTGGGATACTTATTACGGTTCGATGGCTAAGCTCAAGGCGCTGGCAGAAAAATACAGGAAAGAAGACCTGGCATATACGGCGCAGAAGATTCTGGAAGATGAAACGTTGCGCGTCGCGGAAAGGGCGTCCGAGCTGTGCGGAACGAAAAACTTATGCTTTGCCGGCGGCGTGGCGCTGAATGTGAAAGCGACGATGCTATTGCGCGAGCGCGGTTACAACGTTTTCGCTTACCCAAATCCGGGCGACAGCGGGCTTGCCGTCGGGACGGCTATGGAACACCAAAAGGAGCGCGGCGAAATAGGCACGATATACTACGGGCCGGAATACGAATACAGCGGCGGCGAAAAAGTGGATGCGCCGCAGACAGCAGCAGAGCTTTTGGAAAAAGGCAAAGCCATCGGATGGTTTCAGGGAAGGATGGAATGGGGGCCAAGAGCGCTGGGGAATCGCAGTATCCTAGCCGATCCGGGCAAGGAAGAGATGAAGGACATCGTGAATCGCAAAGTGAAGTACCGAGAATGGTGGCGCCCTTTTGCGCCGTCCATGCTTGAGGATAAAGCGCATTTCTATCTGGAGAACGCAGACAAAGCGCCATATATGATTATCGGCTATCGCGCGAAGAGGATTGAAGAGATACCCGCAGTCGTCCACGTAGACGGCACGACGCGCCCGCAGACCGTGAGCCGCCAGCAGAACGAACGCTACTACGATTTAATGAAGAGCTTTAGGATTCCCGTAGTGATGAACACGTCTTTCAACTTGGCCGGCGAGCCCATTGTTTGCACGCCCGAGGACGCGATAAAGACGTTTGAACGGTCGGGACTGGACGCGCTGATTATCAACGACAGACTGCTGATGAAATAGATAAGTTTAAATGTAAACTTAAACATATATTGGCATGGTCGTGAAGACAATAACCATAACAGAGAAGGCGTATATGGCGCTTAAGAGGCTGAAAGGCAACGACAGCTTTAGCGACACCATACTCAAAATAAGCGCAGACAGGGGCAATATCGGGAAATTTTTCGGGATTCTGCCCGTTGAAGACGCGGAAGAAGACAGGAAAAGGTTCCGTGAGATAAGGCGAAAGATGGGCGAGGACGTGGAAAAGCGTGTTCATTCTTGATACTTCTGCGTTGCTCGAAGTAATAAGGGGAAGGGTGCCTGGAACCGAAGTGCAAAAAATCGTCGGGAACCAGTCTTACATAACCACGAGCTTTACCCAGCATGAAATACTCGTGGGCATGAAACCCCACGAAATGCAGAAAATCGGGGAGTTATTCAACGATGCAGATGTGCTGGCATTCGATTCGGAGTCGTCGGTCATCAGTGCAAGAATATTCCGCGAATTGCGGCAATCCGGTTCTCTGGTAAATGTCGTGGACGTTTTTATCGCAGCCATATGCATGGTGAATGACGGGACTCTGATAACGCTGGATAAAAGCTTCCGGAGAATTCACGGGCTGAAATGCGAAATAATCTGATTTACTCCAGTTCCTTAATCATTTGCTTCATCCTAATATCGTAAGTGTGCTTTTTTTGGGCTTTACGTTGCGCGCGGCGCGCCATTGCTTTGCGCTCTTTTTCGTGGGTGAGGTAGTATTCGGTCTTCTCAAGAAGTTCGCGCTTCGTCCTGTACGAAGCCATTTCTCCGGACGAAAAGAACAACGGCAAATCCGTCCGCCAGTCCGTTAACATGAACGTGCCGCAGGCCGGCGCTTCAAAGACGCGCATCGTGGGGCTTCCCATGCTCTGCTCCTGATGCGTGCCTATGGCGATGCGCGAGGCGTTGAAGACTTTCGTCATCACCATGCCGTTCGCCGCACGGAGCGTGGCGCATTTTTTGACGTTTTCGTCCGCGCAGCGCTGCCATTCGTTGCCCCAGATTTTCAATCCGAACTTCTCCAAACCCGACAATAAAATTTCGCGTTCGGGATAATACGTTCCCACGAAACAGACGTCGCTGCCTAACGAGAATTTTTCTTCCTTGCTTAACGTTACACTCTTGTGCATTTCCGGGTCGCAGGCGAACGGCAAAAAGCGGGCATTATCAAAGCCGAATGACTGAAGACGGCGCTTCATGTCGCTTACGGGCGTGAAGAAGCAATCGTAGAGCCCTATGCTCTTCACGACTTTTTGGGAAGAGTATTTTTCATGGAAGGGCGAGTCCATGCACCAGTTGGCGACTTTAGCGTGCTCTTTCAGCGTTTGTATCGTTCGCGGCTCAAAGACTTCGCCCTTCATTATCAGCACGACGTCTGGCGCGAGGCGCTTCGCCATCGCGAGAATTTGCGAATTCGGCAGGCGCTCTTTTAAAACGACCTTATTGATGGCGTGGCCGGGCAACCCCAGCGTGTGCGCAGCGCCAAGATAATCGTGCGTGAAAACCTCGTACCCAAGGCGGCGCAGCGCGTTTACGCAGTAGTCGCCGAGCGACGCGGGTATCTTTGAGTAGGATACGAGTATTCTCATAATATCAGAGCTTTCAGAAGATATTTAAACGAAGAGGCATTTTAAGGCTTATGGGCGGCGACAGAAAATACATAACAATGATAGCGCTATACGCGCTTTTGCTCGTGCCTGCTCAATATCTGTATGGGTTCGTTTCAGCACCGGAAGGCACCGTAGCGATAAAACCGATGGACTTGACGTATCTCGCCGCTGCGAAATCAGTGCTTTGGAACGGGCGCAACCCGTGGCCAGACCCGGACGCCTCGGTGTTCGCGGACGCGACACTTGGCTCTTCCGTTGCGCTGGTTCCACTGGGTCTCTTGTGGCTTGCAACGGGAATAGACCCGCTGGTGGCAATGATTGCACTTAATACGGCTTTCACTTTTGGCTATCTCTACGCGATTATGCTCACGATGAAAAAACTGGCGCCGAATTCTTGGCATATCGCGCTACCGCTGCTACTGTTCGCGCAGGGCATAGGCGGGCTGCTTTACTTTCCGCTGAAAGCGACGGGGCTCTTCAGTGACGCGGGACTGGGAAACCTGTTTTGGGGATGGATGACGAGCGAAGCCGTTTACCAGACGCTTTCGCTGCTTACGGGATGGCTCGCATTCTATTTTTTTATTAGTAAGAAGACGATTCATGCTACGGCTTCACTCGCGCTTACGTTTCTGGTTTATCCGATAGGAGGCCTGCTATTCGCAGGCATGACTGCGACATATTCACTTTTTACTAAGAGGTTCAAAGAATCGCTGACGGTTATCGCGCAGGCTTCGCTTTTTCTCGCGCCGTGGATTTATTTCATAATGACAGAGCCCGTATTCTTTACGAGAGTTTCGGAGTTCTATGCGACACCCATACTCTCTGCGGACAAGTTTATTTTTACGTTGCTCGTAAACGGCGGGCTGGCGCTGGCGTTTGCCGTTTACGGCGCGAAAAAGGCGCGGGAAAGCAAAGAAGGTAAATTCTTACTGTGCTGGGCGGGGCTCATGTTTTTGGCGGTGCTGTCGCAACTTGTCGTGAAGAAGATTGACGTGACGAAGCTGCTGGTCATGACGTGGCCAGTGCTGGCGATGCTGGCGGGCGAAGGTATGGTGCGGTTTGCAGCGCATTTCAAAGTCCCGCTGAAGACCATATTTATTGTTACAATACTTGTGTCACTGCCGTCGTTCATGCTTTTCTACGGGAATGTGCACGTCAAGGAATTCACTTATTTCAGCAATAGCGAAATAGAGGCGATGGGCGTGCTGAAAGACGCGCCGCAGGGCGTGGTTCTGGCGCCGCCTGCGCTGGGCAGGGCTGTGCCTTACTACGCAGAGAAGCGGTCAGTGACGGGCGGGGTGCTTTCCAGTTCGGGCGTTCTTGATGACTACGACGCTTTCTATAACGGCGGCGCACGGGAGATAAGGGAGAAGTATAATATTTCTTATCTTCTGGCGAGGAACGGGACGGTGCCGGATGGGTTTACGCTCTTGTTTGCCAATGATGCGGTACGCCTGTATGGGAGAGAATTGGAGAGTGGTGGACATCTTTTTAAAGTAGAATTTTCATAATTATGTATATGGCACGGAGTAATACAACGTCGATAAATCCTGAGTGGAAAAAGTTTGAAAGATTTGTTAGGGACATTTTTATTAAAGCAAATTTTGACGATACGATACAGAGAGATGATTCTTGGTATAGATTGTCCAGTGGAAATCAGATTGATGTTTTTGGCGGGGCAGATAAAGTGGCAATAGTACTTGATTGCGCCACTACGAATAATCCTGATGGAACAAGGACGTTAATAGATAAAATCAAAAAGACGTATCTAAAAAAAAGTGCTATTGAAGAAGCGATAAAAAAAGAGTTCTCTGTCAAATATAAAAAAATCATTTTTGTGATAGCTACCCGTGGTA
>JACQIE010000020.1 GCA_016198645.1 Candidatus Aenigmatarchaeota archaeon
CAAAGAATTTGATGTTGTTCTTGTTGGAGTGGATAGTGTTACTGATTTGAAAAAGGCATACCCGAATTATTTCGTTGATACTAAAGAATTTTTAGAAAACTTGCAAAAAATCATAAAAAAGGCGATTTAGAGCGCCCAATAATGGCGTTGTCGGAATAATGGGAGTTTTCTGACAGAGATGTGATTACTTCGGCAGAATCATATTATTCTTACGAAGTCAATTAAAGTCTAATCTATTTATACAATGCGGGCAAAACAATAAAGAGGTGTGTGCGATGGCAGTGAAGAAAGCAAAGAAAGTGACAAAGAGCGCGAAGAAAAACGTGTGCGAGTTCTGTTAGGCTGTTTTTATAGCTTTCCGGTTTCGTAGACGTAGATGCGCGCTTGTGTATCCACGCGCACGGGCTTCCATTGCGGGAACGGCCAGTGATAACTCACTATGCGCGTCCCTTTCTTCAGTTTGGAGAGCTTTTCGGCGATAATCTTGTTCACCAGTGGCGTCATGAACATCGCCACGACCGTGGCTTTCCGCAAGTCCGCTGAATATGCGCTGCCCAAGCGCAAGTCAAGTTTCGTTTTTTTTATCGTCGCGTAAATCTTCACGGCGAGCCATTTTATCGGCTCTATTTCCGAGCCGCCCGCTTTTGCAGCGCGCCCCAGAGCGGCGAAAAGGATGCGCCCGTCGCCGAAGCCCAAGTCGTAAACGTAATCCCGCTTTGTCACACGCGCCATATCCAGCATCCTTTTCACTTTTTTCATCGGTGTCGGCTCCCAATTGGCTCCGGTAAAGACGGGCCAGAAGGATATGAATGCGAAAAGCAGGAAGACGACAAGGGCGAAATACACGGCGATGTTTACAGGCATGGTCATTCCTCCGGCAGTAAACGTGCATTAGACGCATGGCGCGAGAGCATTATTGCCATGACGCCGATGAACACGACGACGGAGCCCACGGCTTCGCGGAGTGTCATGACTTCGCCGAGCACGATGTAAGATGCGATGAGTATGGCCAGCGGCTCGATGCTGCTTATCAGTGCAACCTTGGAAAGTTCCACGGTCTTGAGCGCCTTGAAATAAAGATAGAAGCTGAGAAACGGCCCGGTCAAGCCGGCGACAACCAAAAAGGGCAAGGCTTCTATCGGCGGGGGAACGAGCGTGTTTGTTGCAATACCTAATGCGGACACGAAAACGAGCATGAATAACAGCCTTATAGTATTCATTTCCATAGGCGGAACGCGGGAAACGTAGCTTTTTGCGACAAGCTGGGAAAGCGCGAAAAATAAGCAGGACGTCAACGCAAGCAGAACGCCTGCAAGCAGGGCTTCGCCCGTGCCGTAGCTTATTATAACTGCGCCGGCGAACGCCACTGCCCCGCCCAGCGCTTCAATTTTTGTGAAGCGTTCTTTCAGGAATAGAATGCTGAGCGCTATTATGGCCACAGTGGAGAATTTCATGAGAAAGCCGAGCAGCGACGGCCCGACAAGGGCAAGCGCGTGAATCCAGGACGCCGACATCACGCCGCTCATCATACCCATTGCTACCATGGGGTATTTGTAAGTGATAAGGGTATTTTTCAGTTTGTTCATGCCGCCGTTTTTCGCAATCGTGAGCAGGCATGCAACGATTGCAAAAGCGTAGATGGACGCGAGAAGAGCGAACGGGCTTACTCCAAGCCGGAGCGAGAAGACGTTAGCCACTACTGCGGGCGCCACTACGATGGCGGAGGCGAGCGCCAGAATATAGCCGTGCACGGATTTATTGACGCGCCTTTCCACAATACCGCCTCATATATATCATCCAAGTTGTTATCTATATGTCCAAAATCACGAATGCCTTCCACTTATTCTTTTCATGAGCCACTTTAAACATATGATATGTGGCGGCTTTCACGTCCACGCGGTGTTCCTGCTTCTTGAAATTCAGCACGTCACCACGTGCGACGCAGGTGAGCACGTTGTTTTTTATTGAAACTTTGTAGCTTTTGAACACCATTTGTCCAGCATCCTTGATGAAGATTATTTCGTTGAGGAAATTGATAAGGAGCTTTTCCGGGGTTTCGCCTTTCACGGAAAATCTCTTTCTCTTTTTTTCTTTCAGCGTAGCAGGATTAATCATTACCGAAGTCGTCGCATCGCCGGCAGCCTCGCACAGTTTTTCAAAGCTTTCGCCTTCCGCCTCGAAAGCAACGTCTGCGGTGGCGACGTCCTCGCGGATTTTAAAGGGCATAATCTCATAAGGCGCGGGAAAGAATTAAAATGGCAAGTCGTCATCTCCTGTACGTGTACGGGCTTGCAAGAGATTCGGAATAAGAGCATGGCCCGGTCCCGGCTTCGACGCTTATCTGCTCGTTGTTTTCCATTTTCACCACTACTTTCCTTGAGCCGTCCGTGTAGCAGTACACTTTCCCGTCGGGCAGCATCTGGTCGAACCTTCTGTTAATGACGCCGGATGCCTGCGGCGAGAAAGCGAGCTTGCCGGGGCCGGCAACCGTGCCGCCTATGGATATGACGGCTTGCGACGGGTCTTTATTTTCGTACACGAAGGACAGGTGGCTGCTATATTCGCCCGTGTCAGCGCGGCCGTCCCCGTAGAACCAGTTCCCCTGCAGCGTGCCTTTCACGTCATACATTGTCTTGCCGCATCCGTTTGTCCCGGCGACTTTCCCGTACATATCCGCTTTCGTTTCGCCTTCGTATAAGTCAAGCGGGCAGGTTATGTACGGCGTTCTGGGGCGCCACAGTCCGCCGGAATCCTCGCCGTAGCGCGGCGGATTCGTGAAATCAAGGCGGTTCCTGTAGTCGTATGCCCCGAAATCAAAGTTTCCCTGAAGATGCCCCACTTCGCCTATCACCGCGCCGGCGGCGACTTTCTGGTATATCCGTTTCGTGCACGAGTCATGCTGCCCCTCTGTGAACCGCTCGCATTCTGCGCCTTCCAGCCATGCCGCTATCTGCGGTGAGACACCCTTTACATGGTCAAAATAGCCGAAGACGTCCCTGCACAGGGCGAATATCATGCTGTATTCAGTTCTTTCCGGAGCTATATCGTCCGAATCGGAGGTCACGGAAATAATATAAATCTCGCCTGGCGCCCTGAGCGGCACTGTGCTGGTTGTTGACCTCCCTCCGCTCACGTGTATGTACATGTGGTCAGTAGGCAGCGTGTGCCCGGGCGGTCCCAGATTTCCCATTGGCGTGATTTCATAGACATTGCTCATGTCAACAGGGGAGACTGTGAACTGCCTGCCAGAGCATGACGGAAGGGCTGCAAGAATCTGCTCGTCCGGATTCTTGGATGCAGGCGCGGATTTACTTTCATACTGCACGGGGTCCAGTTCGGCAAGCTTCCGGGCGAGCGCATCAATGCGTATCCCGTCCTCATTGGCAGCCAGTGCGTCCAGGTCATTTCGCATCCTCCGGAAATGGTCAGGTCCGACGAGGTTACCAGATGCCAGAATGCCGTTTATTTCCCCCTCAAGAGTCGTCAGGTCAATGTTGCGGGATGCCGACGGTTCTGTGGCGTTTTCCACAACAGTCGTAGCGCCAGAATCTGCGCCCTTGCTTTCAGTAACAGGCGATGTGCAGCCGCTCAGCAGCAATACCATTGTCAGCGCAAAAGCGGCGGTTGCGTTGGCGTTGCGGCATGCCATATAAAATTATAATACAGGAAGGAGTAATTAAAGGGAATTTAGATTACCAGGGAAGTGCTTAATCCCGCGACCTTCCGGCTGTTTTATAACCCGCATATTGAAAACCACCGAAGCAATTGGACGCACAACTGTGCGTCATACACCACGTAGCGGGTGGATGAAATAAGGGCGGGTTAGTGTGCCATTCCCTAATTAAACGGTAAACAAGTACAACAAAGACTTTTTGTAGAAAGTCTTTGTGTATACGAGGAATTCAAAGATTCCTCGTAATAAAGCCGAAGACAAACCCGCCCGTCAAAAAACGAACAATGCGCGGTGAGTCTTTTCCTTACTAAACGCCCGCCACTTTAGTGGCGGGTAGTTTACACATCTTTACGAAGGCAATGCTTTGCACAATAAGTTAGGATATTGGCACGGTGTATGACGCACATAGCTATATGACAGCTTCACTGTCCGGTCGCTTGGCGTCTGCCTGCATCGCGCCAATACCCTGACC
>JACQIE010000007.1 GCA_016198645.1 Candidatus Aenigmatarchaeota archaeon
CCCCAAGGCCGGATCCTACCAAGCTAGACTACAGGCCCGTTTCTTGTAGAAATTGAATGGAAGGGATTTAAACGCCTTCGGGAGAAACGAATTTCTCGTTCTTTAATTTTGCCGCGTGCTAAATAAACGCATGGAATTGCGCGAAGAGTTGCGCCAGTTGGCGCCTTTCTGTGCCCTCACGTTCATCACAGGCACGGCAACTGCCATATCGGCGTATTGGGTGATATATTTCAATCAGATAGGGCTTTCATTCACCCAAATCTCCTTTATGCTGGCGCTTGCCAGTATTGCACCGATGATTTTTGAGGTTCCGACGGGAGCAGTAGCCGACGCACTGGGCAGAAAAATATCCGTGACTGCCGGTTTCTTTTTAGTGGGCATAGCCACGATAGCCGTGGCATTCAGTGATTCGTTCTATTATCTTGCCGGGATATTATTCTTCTCCGCCGCCGCAAACACGCTTCAAACCGGAGCGTTTGATGCATGGATAGTCGATTACGCGAAATCTCTAAAGAGAACTACGGTGCATTCAGCCCTGTCGAAGACCCGGAGTTTTGCATTTGCCGGAGCGTTTATTTCTCTCGTGGCGTCAAGCTTCATAACAGCGCAATACGGCATAAAAATGCTTTGGATATTTTCCGGTGCTGCTATGGCAGTTGCAGGAGTGTACGGCTATCTATTCTGCCCTGAGAATTTTAGCCGCAGGCAAATTCACGTGTCCATGCTTCGGCATAGCATCAGTGCAAGCGTGAAGGGCGCGAAATATGCTTTGACTCACAGAGTGTTGAAATATATTCTTGCCGTAACTGTCATAACGGCATTTTTCGGTGTATGGCAGATAGCATGGCAGCCGCTTTTCGTGGAAGTGGGCGTGCCCCTGCCGCATATAGGCATAATTTTTGCAGCCCTTATGCTTGTGGCAATCGCATTTTCCGCGCTAAGCCCGAGATTCAAAGCCTTGTTTGGAACGGATAGAAGGGCGCTAATCGCAGGCGAGATAATTTCAGGAATTCTTTTCGCGTCCGTGCTTTTTGTTTCAAGTTCCTTGCAGTCAGCAGCGTTGTTTCTTTTGTTGGGCGCCATAGGAAGCATGACAAATCCCATATACGAGTCTTATTTCCATAAGTTTGTTCCGTCTCCGCAGAGGGCGACAATAAGCTCTTTCAAAAGCTGGCTCTCAAACGGCGCCGGCATAATCGCAGTATTGGCAGGCGGCTTAGCGATGGATACAATCGGACCGAGGATGACGATGGCAGCGCTTTCCGTTCTCGTCATACCTACTATTCTCCTATATCTCAGAATAGACGATGGCAGGGGTAGCAGATAAGATTAATAAGATTATAGGTCATCGTCATTTAATGAAAGGATACAGACTCACCAGCATGAAGCAGGACAGGGAGCATATGCTCCCCGTGCCTATGGCAGGAATGACGTTATACGTTTCCGATGCCGGTAACAGGAGAGGATTGGCCAAGGAACTGAAGCGCAGGCAAATAGATATTTTTTCATCTACATACGGAATACACAGACCTGTTTATGACAGGAGCGGAAGACTCGTTGTGACCAAAAGAGTGACTGGCGGAAGAAGAAACAGAACTTCCTTCCTGGAGAATACATTGTCAGTTCAGGATATAGAAGACACAGTGGACGGGCTATTGTATGGAGCGGCAGATGGCGGCAAAGACGATGTCTACGCCCTTTGACGCGTCCACGGTCTTGAGCGTGCCCTCTTTCCTGTAAAAGTCAATGAGCGGGCGGGTGTCGCGGTGGAAAATCTTGAGCCTTTCGCGCATGGCGGCAGGCTTGTCGTCCTTGCGCTGGTAAAGCTTCCCGCCGCACTCACATTCCGCTGCGTCGCCGGAGTAAATCTTCCCGCAGTCAAGGCACTGGCGCCTGCCGGACAGGCGCGCTATCGCCAGGGTGTCTTCCAGTTCTAAAGACACGGCAACGTCAAACTTTACGCCCAGCATCTCTCTCTGCTCCGTGTTTCTCGGAAAACCGTCCAGTATGAAGCCCCGCGAACAATCGTTTTTGGAGAGCCGCTGGCGCACCATTTCAGTGACGATTTCGCTCGGTATAAGCTTTCCGGCATTCATCATGGCTTCTACGTTCCGCCCGGTGGCGCTTTTCTTCGCCACTTCCTCGCGCAAAAGGTCGCCCGCTGATATGTGCGGTATTCCGAATTTCTCCGACAGCATCGCTGCCTGCGTCCCCTTGCCCGATCCGGGCGGTCCCAAAAGCAATATTCTTATGGCGTCCTTCATGCTATCAATCATATTCCATAGCCTTCAAGAGTTTATCAATCTTTTCGTAAAGCTCCCCGAGTGTCCCGTTGTTGTCCACACCCACCGTCGCGTGGCTCAGCGCAGCCGTGAATCCCAGCTCACTCTCGTGCTTTTCCTGCTTCTCGAACTCTTCCCGCGTCTGCGGGTCTCCGGTTCGCCCGCGCGCCAGCATGCGTGCGAAGCGTTTCTCCGCGTCCGCGTCAACGCAGATGATTTTCATCGCCTTTCTAAATTTATCTTTCAGCGGCAGCACGTCCCCATCCGTTCTCATTTCCTTTATTATTACTTTGCCGCCCGCTCTTTCCGCCTTTTCGGCGACGACTTTGGTGAAAAAGTCCTCGCCGTAATCCGCCCGGTATTTTTTCCCGACGTGCTGCATATTTTCCCTCGTCAGTTCGAGCCCTTCCTTCTCCGTCACGTCTTTTACCGCATCGCGAAACGCCACGACCGCGTAACCGTATTTTCTCGCCACGTAGTCCGCGACCGTGTCCTTGCCCGCGCCTATGCGTCCGACAATGCCAAGAATTTTTTGCACGAATGTGAATAGTTTACTAACTATTAAAAAACGCCGTAGTAAATATCATGATGCTGCAAAAAAAGCCGACGAAACGCCGCGCGATTCCGTCCTCCTTTGACGTTATAGGCAACAAAGACAGGGCAGTAGCTATAATAGAAGTCCCACAGCCTTTGCAAAAAAGGAAGAAACTTCTCGCTGATGCTGTGATGCTCCAGCACAAGAACGTCGTGAGCGTGCTGGAGAAAGCTTCGCCGCGCTTCGGCACCTTTCGCACCCGCAAGCTGAAGATAATAAAAGGCTCGAGGAACACCGAGGTCGTGCACGTCGAGAGCGGCTGCCGTTTTGCAGTGGACCCGCGCAATTCTTACTTCTCGCAGCGCGAGGGCACCGAGCGGATGCGCGTCGCCTCTCTCGTAAAAGAGGGCGAGTCGGTGATGGTTTTTTTCGCCGGTATCGGCCCGTTTGCAATAGTCATCGCAAAGAAAGCCCGCCCGCGCGCCGTGGTAGGCGTGGAAATAAATCCCGCGGCTGTGAAGTGCTTTGAAAAAAGCATAACTCTTAACAAGCTTGACAACGTGAAGGCGGTGCTTGGCGACGTTCACGAAAAATCGCGCGATTATCATGGTTTTGACCGCGTTATCATGCCGCTGCCTGAAACGAGCTTTGATTTTATCGAAGACGCAAAGCGCGTTTTAAGAAAAGGCGGCGTGATGCACGTGTATTTTTTCGCGCGCGAAGACGAAGTGAAAATGAAAAAAAAGTTTGTGGCGGAAAAGCTGCCCGGCTCTTCCGTGCAAGGCGTCAGCAGAGTCCTGCCCTACGGCCCGAGGATATGGAAGTGGCGGATGGACGTGGCAACGCGATAATTGAACAAAAGCATTAAAACGCTAAAAACAACATCTCATCGAACAGAGCAAAAAAAGCTTAAATATTTGGCGTTCAAAGGTATGATAAAGTATGAAACGAGGCGATGATACGGACGAATTATTGATTCTCGCGTTTGACCACAGGGGCTCCTTCATGGAGAAGCTTTTCGGCATAAAAGGGCGGGAGCCCACGGCTGAAGAGATAAATGAAATATCGCGTTATAAGCGCATGGTTTACGACGGCTACGTGAAAGCGACGCAACTCTTGGGGAAAAGAGGGACTGGAATACTCATGGACGAGCAGTTCGCCTCTGCCGTAGCGAGGGACGCCGCAAAAAACGGCTTCGTCTTTGCCATGCCCGTGGAAAAATCCGGGCAGGACGAGTTTGACTTCGAATACGCCGACTGGAAAATGCATATAGAGAGATTTTCCCCGACTTTCGTTAAAGTCTTGGTGCGTTTCAACCCCGAAGACGACATCAGCGCGAACGCCCGGCAGATGAAGCGGCTGAAAGAGCTTAATGATTATCTTCATCACGCTGAGAGAAAATTTCTGTTTGAGTTGCTCGTTCCGGCGACGGAACGCCAGCTTGCATCAGCGGGGAACAAAGAGACGTTCGATATAGAAATCCGGCCGAAGCTTATGGTGAGCGCGATGGCGACGTTACAGGAGCACGGCATCGAGCCGGATATATGGAAGCTGGAAGGAGTGGACGCAGAGGAGGATGCCCGCGCCCTTGTGTCGCAGGCGCGCGCCGACGGACGGCATGCAGGCGTCGTCACTCTGGGCAGGGGCGAAAGCACTACGAAAGTCGTTGAGTGGCTCAAGGTCGGCGCGAAAATAAGCGGCATAATCGGCTTTGCCGTTGGCAGGACGATATTCATGGACGCGCTCAAGGCGTGCAGGAGCGGGGCGATGACAGAAAACGAAGCGGTCTCGCTCATCGCCAAAAATTACGGCGATTTTGTAAGGTTGTGGAGAGCGGAAAAGAATGGATGACCGCGTCATTTCCGGTCTGCTGCGCGCGACGGAAAACGCCGCTATAGCCGCATCAGAATGGGTTGGCAGGGGAGACAAAAAGGCAGCGGATGCGGCTGCCGTTGTCGCGATGAGAGAAGCGATGAATGACATAGCTTTTGAAGGCACAGTCGTGATAGGCGAAGGCGAACGGGACGAGGCGCCCATGCTTTTTATAGGAGAGAGGCTCGGGAAGGGCGGGCCTGCCGTGGACATAGCCGTTGACCCGTTGGAAGGGACGAACCTCACCGCGCGCGGCGATTATAATTCGATAACCGTGCTTGCTGTATCGCCGCACGGCACTCTTTTACACGCGCCGGACACGTATATGGAAAAAATCGCCGTTGGTCCGAAGGTTGGGCGGAGCGTGTCTTTGTCAAAAAGCGTTGCTGAAAACATAAACGCCGCAGCAAAAGCCCTCGGAAAGCCCGTTGATGATATCGTAGTAACGGTTCTGGACAGAGAGCGCCACGCTCAGCTGATAGACGAGATAAGAAAAGCGGGCGCGCGCGTAAAACTGATAACGGACGGCGACATATACGGCGCTATATCCGCGTGCACGGGCGGGTGCGACATTCTCATGGGAACCGGCGCCGCGCCTGAAGGCGTGATAGCCGCCTCAGCCGTCAAATCAATGGGCGGCTACATGGAAGGTATGTTGAAGTTCCGCAACGAGGAGGAGCGCGAGCGGGCGGCGAAATACGGGCTGAAGGACGCGGGCAAAAAAATGACGATGGACGACATGGTGAAGAGCGACGAGTCGGCGTTTATCGCAACGGGCGTCACGCAGGGCGTCATGCTTGACGGCGTGAAGGGAAAGGAAACGCATTCGGTTATAATAGACAAGAGTGGCACAAGATTCATACGTAATGCGAGGCATTGATTATGGAAATCGCTTCCGTTGCCGACTTGCAGGAAGTCCGTGGGAAGAATGCGCTGGTGCGCGTTTCCTTTGACGCCTTTGATAAGGACGGCACGATAAAGGACAGCCTGCGCTTAGAAGCGTCCGAGGGCACTATTCGTACGCTGAAGGAGAAAGGCGCGCGCAGAATAATACTTCTTTCATACGCCGGCCGTCCTGACGGCTTTGACCCGTCGCTTTCACTACGCCCCGTCGCAG
Organism: Candidatus Aenigmatarchaeota archaeon; assembly: GCA_016198645.1. GTDB lineage: Archaea > Aenigmatarchaeota > Aenigmatarchaeia > GW2011-AR5 > GW2011-AR5 > JACQID01. The sequence goes on from JACQIE010000007.1 coordinate 5,807, forward strand.
ACTTTCTTTTCGGGTTGTTCAAGGAGAAGGTTCATTTTGTGCCGGCGAAGCCTGGCATGTCCGCCGCCGCCTACGTTCAGTCTGTGAGAGAGTATCTCAATGCGAAAATGGAAGACGGCGATGTAGTGCTGCTGGAAAACCTGCGCTTCTGGAAAGAAGAAAACGAAGGCTCGGATGCGTTTGCGCGGGATGTCGCTTCGCTTGGCGGGATATACGTTCAGGACGGCTTCGCGCAAGCCCACAGAATCAAGAACGCCACTGTCGGCGGCATAACCAAATACGTAAAAGTGAAAGTAGCCGGAATCCAGTTCGCAAAGGAAGTGTCGTACCTCTCCAGCATATACAGGAATCTCACGAAGAAAGAGCGCGGTCACTACATTTTCATAATCGCCGGCAAGAAAGTCGAGACCAAGCCCGGCATCGTGTCAAAGATAACCGTTGCCAGCAGGCTCATGGACAGCATGCGTGAAGGCGACAAAGTCCTAATCGGCGGCGCAGTTGCTTATCCGTTCATCGCCGCCCGCGCGTGCAATGGCGCGGCGTCTATAAGCGAGATAAGGGACGTCATAGGCGACTCGTTCGTAGAAGAGGAGCAAATCGCTGAGCACATGAAAATGGCGCAGGAGATATTCAATAAAGGAAGGGCAAAAGGCATAGATGTCGTCCTTCCCCGCGACCACGTCGTGAAAAACGGCTCGGCCACGGCAACAGTGAGGAAGATACAGCCCGGCATGTCTGCAGCCGACATAGGCGCCGAAACAGTGGGCGAATGGAAAAAGTATTTCAAGGGCGCCGATACGATAGTGCTCGCCGGCCCCGTAGGCTGGTATGAGAACCCTCTGTTCAGCGAAGGCAGCAGGCAGATAACCAATGCGATAGCCGACGAGACGAAGAGCGGCACCGTGACGATAGCCGCAGGCGGCGACAGCTCATCCATGGTGCGGAAGTTCGGGCGGAGCAACGATTTCTCCCTGCTCTCCATAGGCGGCGGCGCGACGCTTGAGTTTCTCATGCAAGGATGGCTGCCTGTCATGGATTTGCTGGACAGGAAGACGATTTAATCGCAGAAATTTCATGATTTGTAAAATAAACGTCACTTAAGCCTCGCTATAGTAAAGCAGGCACATTGTTTCGCAATTAAATTTTTATCAAACGAAAGCTCAAAAATCTTCCATACCATCCATGAATAGTTGGGTAGGTTCCGTAGGTTTTTTAAGTATATACTCTCCGTTAGTTTTTTCTATTTCGCCGAAGCTATCGACAAAAAGCCCATAGGTTATAAGCGGTCTCCAAACACAGTAACTGACTCTATTCAAAGCGCGAGAAACCGGATTCGTTATTTTTGCATCCTGTGAGGTGTGCATTAGATATTCACGTCTGGAACTAGCAAAATCTAATCTTGTGTTATATCCACGTTCCAAATCCGACGCCCGCATTACCGGTGATGTCATAGTTTTTATATATACTATGACTTTATAACGTTATTTTATCGGCAAGAACTTAGTCAATTGCGCTTCCCAAACCCCATTGCTTAAAACAATGGATTTTTATATGCGCCGGTCAAAGTGTTTCTATGGATAAAATCGTCGCCGCGAACTGGAAGATGAATAAATCTATCAGCCAATCGGAGAAATTCGTTAGAAAACTGAAGAAAGTGGACGTCAGGAACAACGTGATAATATTTCCTTCGTTTATTGCGCTGCCCGCCGTTTCACAGATTCTCGAAAAGGAACGATGCGGCGCGCAGGACTCGTTTTACGAGTCAAGTGGCGCGCACACGGGCGAGGTTTCGCCTGAAATGATTAAGGAAGTAGCAGACTACGTGATTATCGGCCACTCGGAGCGCAGAGCAAAGGGAGAAACTAATGAAATTCTAAACAAAAAAGTCAAAGCCTGCTCGGCTGCCGGCCTGAAGATAATATTCTGCGTCGGCGAGAAAGAAGGCGAGGACAGTCACGCCGTTGTTAAGAAACAGATAATCGAAGGCCTGAAAGGCACGGACGCGCTCACGGATTTCGTTATAATAGCTTACGAACCCGTCTGGGCGATAGGGACGGGCAAAACGCCGGAAACGGACGAGATAATGGAAGCTGTGAAATATATTAAATCTCTCTATAGTTGCGAAGTCCTCTACGGCGGTTCCGTCAATGGTGAGAACGCAGAGGAAATTTTAAAAATATGTGACGGCGTGCTTGTCGGCTCGGCATCACTTGATTTTCAAAGCTTCTTAAAAATAGCCCGCTCCTAGCAGCCGAATTCTCCGCCTATGGGGCACGACGTTGAATTAGCCTTCAGCTTCGGCGTTCCCGGTTCCGTGCCGCTTGAAATATAATCTTTCACGTCCGTTATATTCCATTCATGCTCGTGGTTCCATGTTTCCCAGAAGTATCTCCATTCGTTCCATCCTATGCCGAGATGCTTGACGTATATGCCCTTTTGCATGAGCATGAGCCCCACTTTTCTGCCGGTCATGCACGGCGTGCTGTAGCAGTAAACTATTATATCCTTCCCAGAATTTGCGTTTTTCAATGCAACGAAGGAATTGGTTATCCTTTCAACGTCTCCGTAAGCAGATGTGTCCGGGTCTTTATACGCCGGTATGCTGACCGCGCCGATTATATGTTCCCGTTCATATTCTTCCGCGCTGCGGAGGTCTACGAGAATAAAGTCCGCCGCTCCTTTGTCCATCGCTTTCCGTATGCTATGCGGGCTCACGTGCACTGCGTTTTCAGTAGAGTAAAAATCGCCAATCCTCGCGTCGTCGCTCTGCACGTAAAGAAACGAGAAAGACGCAATCGTCCCGAACAATGTCCCGAAAATCGCGGCAACTGCGGCAGTCTTCAACGTCGATTCCATGGTATCATCCTTCTATGCGTCAATCCTGCATCCCGACAGCTTTGACAGCACGTCAAGGCTTTGCGTGCCGTCATATTTCGTGCCGTTTATTATCCACGTCGGGAACGCTTCCACGCCCGCGCTCACGCACGCAAGGCTCATCGGGCCCGACAGCGGCCCGCATTCCACGTAGTTTATGTTCTTTATCGAAGGCCCGAACATCGCTTTTTGCGTGGCGCAATGGACGCACTGGAAGGAGCCGTAAAATACGGCGCCATTGTCCGTAAGGCATTGCGCGAAAGCGTCGTATTCCCCGCGCGTCGCGCTGCCCGTGACAGACGTGAAAAGGTTCATAAACAGGAATGCAGAGATGCCAATGCCTGCAAGAATGCCGATGGTTATGGCTTTCATAAACGAATTTTGAGCAGAAAGTTTATATAGTCACTTTTTCTCCACAGCAACGTCCATCACATAATGAATCTTTTTAGGCGCCGCGCCCTTTACCTTCTTTTTGAGCAGTATTTTATATGAGAATCCCGTTCGTTCCGCGAAGGACGCAAAGTCGTCCTTTTTCTCCAGTTCTCCCTCGTCGCAGACGTTGTGATAATGGATGGTGCCTTTATCCTTGAGCATCCTTATTGCAAAGGGTATGAACGCCTCGGTGCCGGGAAAGTATCCCATGATTATGCGGTCGGCTTTTTCATTTATTTCAACGTTCCTGCTATCGCTGTTCAAGGTTTCCACATTCGCCAGCCCGTTCAGTTTCACGTTCTCTTTCAGGTAGGCAAAGGCAATCGGATTTTTCTCTATTGCTATCACTTTGCTGGCGTTCCTTGCAATGCCCAGCGTAAAGTAGCCGATGCCCGCGAACATATCCATCACGACGTCGTTTGGCAGCACAAGCTTCGCCACCCGCTGCCTTTCATGATGGTTGCCTTTTGAGAACATAATCTTCGACGTGTCCAGCTTGTATTTTATCCCGTGCTCCATAACGACGGTTTCCGTGCCGTTGCCTGCTATTTTCCGCACGTCCGGCTCGCGCAACTCTCCCCGTACGCCGCGGATTTCACACACGGTTTTAACACGCGGAAACATTTCGAGTACCGCCTGCGCCGCTTTTTTCTTCTCTTCTTCCGCCATGCGAGGCATTTTTGCGATAAAAACCCGTCCCAATATCTGGTAAGAACCGGGGAGTTTTTCTTTGGTGATGCCGGTTTTTTGCGACAACAATTCTCTGAACGCCATAGCAGTTTCATTCCGAAAAACGATTTAATAGGTTTCCCCCAAAGGTGGCATTGTTTAAAAAGTCGTGGGCATCTGCTGACAGAAGCGCGAAGCGCTTCAAACAGTTTCATGCCCACTAACGCGTCAGGATATTGGCGCGATGCAGGCAGACGCCGAAGGCGTCATTCACCGTGCCAATATCCTAACTTTTTAAACAATGCCCCCAAAGGTTCATTATGATTACCGCACTTAGCAATCCGCACTCCCATGCGAAAGAGTCAATGCCCGCATGGATTCCCAAGTGGCTCGATATGAAGATACGCAAGGTAGAGCCCGCCGGTTATCGCATCGTCGGCCCGCGCAGGCATTCTGCCGTCAAGATATGCCATTATACCAGGCAGGACATACGCGGCGAAGACGTTTGTTACAAATGCAAGTTTTACGGGATAACGTCCAGCCGCTGCCTTCAGATGACTCCGGTGATGTTCTGGTGCGATTTTAATTGCAGTTTTTGCTGGCGTAATCTCGGCTATACACTGCCGCCACAGGGCTTCCAGTGGGACTCGCCTGACGAGATAATAGACGATGCTATAAAAGCGCAGCGAGAACTACTGATGGGTTTCTGGGGTTCAGATGCGAGTAAGGAGAAACTGGCAAAAGCCATGGAACCGAAGCACGTTGCCATTTCTTTATCCGGCGAGCCGTGCCTTTATCCATACTTACCCGAATTCATAGACAATCTCATTCTCAAGCGAAACATGACCGCATACCTCGTCACGAACGGCGCGCATCCCGACATGATTAGAAAGCTTGTTGCCCACCAGCCGACGAACCTTTACATTTCCGTCTACGGCCCGGACGCCGAAACTTATCAGAAGACGTGCTCGCCTAACATCGAAAATCCTTTCCCGAAAGTTCTTGAGTCGCTGTCGCTGATGAAAAACTTTTCATGCCGCACGGTGATGAGGTTCACGATGACGAAAGATTTTAATTTCAAAGAGCCTGAGGCTTATTCAAAAATCATAAGCATGGCGCAGCCGCAGTGCGTTGAAGTCAAGGGCTACATGAACGTCGGCGGCGCGCGGGCTCGCCTTAACGCGGGCAACATGCCGCTGCATGACGAGATAATGCGCTTTGCCGAAGCCGTGGAAAAGAATACGGATTATAAAATAATGAACCAGAAGGCTAACTCGCGCGTTGTTTTGTTGCAGAGAAGCGGCGTAAACGTAAAGCCGGAAGAAGTCATGAGCAACGACGCTTTCGTTTAGGCATTATCGTCGTTCTGGACCGGCATATATAAGGC
>JACQIE010000021.1 GCA_016198645.1 Candidatus Aenigmatarchaeota archaeon
TCGCGCTTCGGTCAGCAGATGCCCACGACTTTTTGTGTAAAGCCGTGTTTTTAATAAACTCCTTGTATAAGTGAAAAATGCCGTACGAAGACAAATGCGTTTTCTCGATGCCTTTCGTGAAAGAGCTTTGGAGGAAGGGAATCGGCACCGTACTTCTCCGCGACGCCGTTTTGCCCGGACCCCCAGAGGGCGCATGGGTTTACAGGCTTATCAGATACGATGAGGGCACAACCGCCATCACGATAGGATACGCCATACTCTACGAAAGCGTGGCGATTCCCGGTTCCCTGCATTGCCTGCACATGTACGGTGATTGCAACCATGATGGTGCTGACGGCGTTCAAACAGCCATAAGCCGCGGTTTCGATGCTGTCCAGTATCACTACTCCGATGTGCAAGAGTAAACTACCTGTTGGTGAAGGATACGACGGAACGGCGAAGCCGTCATGCCCTGCGGTGCGTGCAATGACAGATACGTCATCGGTGTGAGTGTCACGACAGGGCAATTTGCGAAAAGGACAGCTCACGGACTGATTCAGTTCGCGCTCACTCTTCCCTGAAGGTCGTTTATGCTTCTTTCCAGTTGGCGGAGCGCATAAGCCATGGATTCGTGCTCCATGACGTCTTTCATGAATGCGCGATAGCCGCGCGCACCGTCTTCAGAAACATAAGAGTGCTCTATTTCTTGGGCTATGGCTATTTCCTTCCCGTAAGGAGTATCCGATAAAATCTCCCGCGCCTGCTCGGGATGATTTCTCATCGCCCTGTATTCCGCATATCCTTCGATTATGGCACGGGCGAGATAATCGGGCACGTCTGCATATTTGAGGAGAGCAGCCGAATCTGCATGTGTCATCTCGTGGCGCAGCACCCTTTCAAGCTTGTCGTAAGAGCGCAAGACGCTGCTGCTCACGCCCATCATAACGGGATTCCCGTCTTCGTCAAAGCCCGTGACACCAAGCGGATTTGTTTCCGGATATACGATGAATGGTATTTCGCCGCCCTCTATGCGGTTCACGCCAAGCGCGTCTTCTTCGCTGACCGAACGGGCTATCGCGTCTATCGCTTCCTGCAAGTATCCGTCTGCCCGCAATGCCGGCATATAAACGGCATTCTGCGAATATGCGCCTGCCGTGGTCTCCATCATTCCGGCATGCGCTCTTTCCGCATAGCCTGAAACACCGTCACCAATGCAAATCACGGGTTCCGTATGCATATCCAATAAAGGATATCCGTCCCTGTCTTCCGGATGATACTTATCCGTATACTGCAATTCTTTCAGGTAGCTCTCGGGAAGTCTGGGATTAATCAGGGCATCCATCCAAAGCTCCTGCATCGGGACAGAAAGCGTCAACTCTAACCTCTCGGTTATAGAATATCCCATAAATTCATTTATCCGCAGAAGATTTAAACGCCAAATTTTTAACCTTGATCGCGCCGTAAATTTCCTTCAGCTCCTCCAGCGTTAGCTGGTGGATTTTTTTCGCCGCGAGGCGCGCCGGGCAGCCTTCCAGCTTTGAGGCGTTCCTGTTCCTTACCACGAATGCCCGGCAGAGGAATGACCAGAATTTTTCGTCTAAAAGTTTGCGCTGTCGCAGCGCAAGCAGCGCAGAATCTATTCCCTTGGGCGCGAATTCGTCTTCGCTGACGAATCCGCATATCTTTGCGTCGCAGCACTCGCGCACGATTAAGCCGAGCTTCTCGCTGCTCACGCACTTCTCGGCGAACTCTTTCTGCACGAGCAGGACGCATGCGTCCCAGCGATGCTTAAGCAACGCCAGAAGAATCGGCTGCGATATATAATAAGGAATGTTCGAGACGACTTTATTGAAATCATGCCTTTCCTTTAAGAAATCCAGCGCATCGCCGTGCACGACTTTTGTGTTGCCGATTTTCTTCAGCTTCTTAATGAACTGCCCGTCCTTCTCAACGGCTATAACGCTCGCCCGCTCGGCTAACGTCCGTGTAAGGTTGCCCGTTCCCGCGCCTATCTCCAGAACCACGTCCCCTTCCTTCACGTCGGCAAGGTCTGCTTCTTTTTCTAAAATAAGCGGATTCTCAAGAAAGAACTGGTGCATCATGTGCGGAATCTCGCCACGTCCTTCAGCGTGTCAACGTGCGTCATCAGAAGCGCCCTGCAGCAGTATCGTTCAACACCCAGGTCGTCCAAGACTTTGCCCGCGTCCTCGCCTTTCCGGGCTTTAAACTTTTCCCATAAGCCTCCAACAGGCTTTCCGCACGACATGCATCTTACAGGAATTATCATAGTTATCTCTATTAGCCGTTATTCTTAAAAAGGCAATTTCACGCGCCGTGTCACGCCCAGAAGCTTGCCGAGGATTTAGCGAGAGAAGGGTTCATAATCAAGAAGCCAACGTCATACAGATTGCAGATTTCTTTGAATCCGAAAAGAGCAGGAGAAATAAAGGAAATAATACAAAAAGAACTCGGTCTCTCTCCGTGAACAAGAAACGTTTATCGCTTGCTCTGCTGTTTTGAAGCGCGCGGCCCGTCTTTTGAGCGGGACGGCTTGTGAGGCTCTGTCCGGCGGGCGTCCGAAACGAGCAACGAGCGATCGTAAGCTGTATAAATTTCCTTCAGCGCCTTGTCCTTTGTCCAGAGAACCAGCGCGTTGCTTATCGCCGTTCGCGCGGCGTCGCCCTGCCCCCATACGCCGCCGCCGTTCACGGAAACGTCGATGTTTACCGCGCTTGCAGCGGGGCCTGCGAGTATTATCGGCTCCTCCATCCGCATTCTCTTGTATCTGGGCTGGACGTTACCGAGAAGGATTGAATTAACGCGCACCGTGCCCTTGCCTTCGCTTATCACCGCTCTGGCGACGGCACGCTTGCGCTTGCCTATTGCTATCATAGTCTTCTTTTTTCCCGTCATTTTCCCATCATCATACCCCTCGGTGCTGTATGACGCGCTACGCGCGTCAGTTTCCACCGAGTGCGTATCCCATATTATTCGATACCATGCTCCGCGTCATTTTTGCCATCCTATTGACTTTGCAATGTCTCCAATATAAACGAATCGCGACTTTACGTCCTTCTGGCCTGCCTTCACCGTTTCCTTGCCTGCGTATTTCGCGGGCACGCCCACCGTCACGTCAAGCTTCTTCATGGCATCCCTGCCCTTCTTGGTCTTGTAAGGCATCATTCCGCGTATGGTATGCCTCACGATGCGTTCGGGAGAACGGGGAAAATACGGCCCCTTGTTGAAGCCTCCTATCTCCCTCTTCGCAAGATACGTATCGGTCGTGAATTTCTTTGCTCCCGTGACCAAAACTTTTTCTGCGTTGAGCACGACAACGTCTTCGCCTCTGATAAGGCTCTTCGCCACGTGCGTGCAAAGCCTTCCCAAAACCGCATCCTTCGCGTCTATGATTATCATAATTATCGCTCTTTCTATTTTATGGGAATGTTTAAATACATTTTAAGCAGGAGCAGTTCGTCAATTGTCATCGACTTTTCCCAGATGAAACAATCATCCAAGCCCGGTCTTCTACATTATATGGCCATGCAACACCCAATGAAGCCGCGCCATGCTCTATTTCTCGTAATACCTCATAATGCCTGCCATCCGGTTCTCCGGAAACGGTCATTTTTATTACGAGCGGGCTGATTTTAATATCTCCTCTTACGCGCAGCTTATCGCGTATAGTGCCATCCACCGAGTCAAAATACGTATCTTCTGGATTACGACGTAGTTTTCCGTCCGTAACACTATAGCCAAGGTGCGTTTTTACCGCCCCTTCGCAAATTGCATAAACATGCTGCAGTGCATCATCTCTACCGGTTTTTGCCATCGCATTTGGAGAGAGTGAAACATACATCTGCATTCTTTTGCCGTCTTTATGCGAAGGAATTGCGATTTTCATAATGACTCTTTTCGTGAGTTTACTTAAGCCTTTCCATTCAGATGCGGGGAGCAGGATTTGAACCTGCGAAGACACTAAGTCCCGGGATTTCTTACGTTCTTAAGTCCCGTGCCTTTGGCCGCTTGGCTATCCCCGCGTATGAAGCATTTATTTCCCGTATTTAAATATGCTGAAGGGAAATGTGAATAGTGGCAGGCAATACCCCATCCGGCAGAAATGCATCGGAAGTTCTGGGTTTGGTGAGGCCGAATATAAGAGGGCTGCAACCTTACGTCGGCGGCGCGCAGATTACGTCTTATGAAGAATGGACGAAGCTTAATCAGAATGAATTCCCGTATCCGCCCGCTCCCGGCGTAGTGGCGGTCAAAGACAGGTTCAACGAAAAAGGCTTTGTGAGCAGGTATCCTCCCGGCGACCATAGGGAATTGAAGAGTAAGCTGGCACCGCATCTGGATATAGAACCCGGTCAAATAAGCTTTGGCAACGGCTCTGACGAAGCTTTGCAGAATGTCGCGTTAGTCTTCCTGCGTGAAGGCGACACAATAGCGTACATGAGACCGGATTATTCCATGTGGCCAATCTATGAGCAGCTGGCAGGGGCGTCGCCTGCGATAATAGATTTGCCGGACGATTACAGACTTCCGGTAGGCAAGGTCGCCGCGGCGGGAGCGAAACTCACGTTCTTCTCAAACCCGAATACTCCGAGCGGAGCTTTGACGCCCGTTGAAGAAGTAAGGCGGCTGTGTGAAGAGCTTTACCCGAATGTGGTCGTTGCTGACGAGGCGTATGTTGATTTCGCGGAAGCCGACGTGCTGGGATTAGTGAGAAGCGGCGACCATCCTAACTTGATAGTAAGCAGGACGTTTTCCAAGGCTTATGGGCTGGCCGGATTGCGGCTCGGATATGTAACGGGCAACCCGGACGTGATTTCGAGAGTTGAAGCCGTGCGATTGCCATATAATGTCAATCCCGTTACATACGCCGCAGGCTTGGCTACGCTTGAGCCGGATTCTATGGCATACTACAAAACGTTGATAGAGCTCACCAAATCCGAGAGAA
>JACQIE010000031.1 GCA_016198645.1 Candidatus Aenigmatarchaeota archaeon
CTGCCTGAAAACCGGCGAGCCTTTCGTGCAGGATGAAGCGTAGCGTCAAACGTGCGTGAAGCGCACGCGCCTGCCTGCAGGATTCTTCCCGCTTCGTATCGTTATTTCATACGGCTCGCCACCTTTGAGAATCTCGCGGTGGGAAAGGCGGTCGTTCGATGCAACTATATTTCCACGCCCTATTATACGGTAGGAGCCGCCCTCGAAGCAGTCAACAACGGAACGCGAATCGTCAAGGCACCAAAATAAATAATCGTTCGTGCCTCCTTCTGGCTTATTATCTGACAACCGCCCCCATCCTCCCGGTTCGCAGATTTCTTTATTTTCCCAGTGATTCCCATATCGAGCTTCTATATTCAACGGCGGCATAAATATCCTAACAAACAAATGCTTATAAATGACACGATTTCACAAATTCAACGTGATAATCTTCCCCGCCTCTATCGCCACCGTGCCGAGTTCTTCAAGGTAAGCTACTTTGCCCGTCGGCTGGCCGACAAAAAGTGCAGCCGCGGTAAGAGCAATCATAATTCCCATTCCCGCTATCAATGTTTTTCTGATATTTCATCACCATCGCGCATTTCTATAATCTATAATATGGCATCGACTTGAAAGCTGTTAGACGCGAAGCAACTGGACGGCGAAGCCGTCATACAGCATCGTGCGTCAATCTGGTTACAGCAAAAAGGGGATATCAGTATTCCACCACTATCCTGTACCTGCCTTCCACGGCGACCATGCAATAGTCGCCGTTGCTTTGTATCGTGGACTTGTAGGCATATATGTCATTTGTCTGGTTGTAGTAAAGCGACGTCTTGCAGTTGCCCGTGAGGTTCAGCGATGAAGGAAGGCTCATCTGCTCGACGTACTTGAACTGCGACGAACTGTAGTTGTCGGGCAGAAGCCACAACGACTCCGGCGCCCACTCGGCGCCTGATATTTTCAGTTTCGCGTTGCCGTTCATCCCGCCATATGGGAACCCCGCTATTACTTTGTTCTGTATGCTCCCGTCCGGTATGTCCACGTAACCCATCTCCACCTGCATCGCCTGCGCAAGCGGCAGCAGCATAAGCACAATCAGCGCGAACTTCCCCATAGGCAGAAATCTCTTCTCATGCTTAAAAGTTTTTTATCCCACTTCTGTGCCACTATTGGCTTTGTGTAGAAAGTCGTGGGCATCAACTTGATGCCCACAAACGGGTCAGGGTATTGGCGCAGGGCGGCCAATACCCTTACTTTCTACACAAAGCCGCCACTGTTGCAAGACATTAATAAGTTCGCGGCATTCTCATATCATGTTCGTCTACAACGAGCCTGCAATGTTTACCGATGGCTGTCTGGCGGTTTCTGACCTGCATCTGGGCATAAGCAACGAAATAAGCAAAGCGGGCATAACCGTGCCCTCCCAGGCGGAGCGGCTGGCGGAGAAACTTAACGCATTGAAAAAGCAGACGAAAACGGACAACCTCATAGTCGTCGGCGACTTCAAGCATAGCATCCCTTCCATCTCCCGCGTCGAGCATGCCGAGATACCGGCGTTCCTGCGAAAACTTGAGTTCGGCGAGATAATAATCGTCAAAGGCAACCACGACGGCAGGATAGAGTCCGTGATAAAGGATATGGAAAACGTGCGTGTCAAAAAATCCTTCGCCCTTGGCGACTTCTTCTTCACGCACGGGCACAGGACGGCGAAAACGGAAAAAGGCACGGTCGTGATGGGGCACAACCATCCCGGCGTGCGGTTCCGCGACCGCTTCGGCGCAGTCTACATCGAGCCGTGCTGGGTCAGGGGAAAAATAAGGATGAACGGGAAAGACCGCGGATTAATAATCATGCCGGCGTTTAACGAGCTTTCCGGGCGCGTCGCCGTGAACGAAGGCAGGTTCATGGGCCCGATTGCGACGAAGATACGCGACGCGCACGCCGTGCTCCTGGACGGGACGGACCTGGGCGCGATTAAGCAGATTAAATAATTTTCTCCCATTTCCATCGTATATGCCAAACCTGCGGGCAGAAAAACGCGAATTGCTTGCGCTCTATCCAAGAGCGCCGGAAGGATTATCCTTAGCGACACCTACGAACCGCGCAGATGAACTGGATGTCGTATATATGCAGCATTCCGTTCCCGACCCTGAATACAGGGATTGGAATCTCTATAGGCAAGCCGCGTGGCGTTCTCACGTGCCCGCCCCGCCGGAATCGGAAAAATTTGCGCATATCTATGCCAACAATGCCCATTACATGTTGCATAACAACGGAATGTGCCCCGAGGACAGGCTTCTGCTGGAAGCTGACCTTAGGAAGGTATATGGTGCGCCTTTGAGCAAAGTAGTGGCGCATCTTGCATGGATTGAAAGAAACCCCTCTCCGGAGCTGAAAAATATAGCTGCGGAATTTCACGCCAGAATGGCAGACTGGCTAGCAAACCGTGGATATCGTTTTCTAACGCTCGTGCCTATTTCGGACTCGCTGACCAATTATTGGGAAAGGCAGGGTTATGTGCCGATAGATGAAATCGGGGCTGAAAAAGTTCCCTTGGTTGTGAAAGATTCCGATAGGGTTTCCGGCCTTCATATCCTGCGCCTTTGCGGCCCTGATGAAGCGTATTTTCCTGTGAAATAATATTATGAGAATGCCAGCCATGCTCTCTTAACTTTTCCCGTTCTTTATAACAATATAGTGATTCTATGGTCTTCACGCTGTTCTCCGGGAAAATGCAGGCGCTGATAAAGCAGCGCGGATTCGTCGAGCCCACGCTGCCCCAGAAAATGGGAATACCCGAAATCCTCAGGGGTTCGGACGTTCTCATAATCGGCCCGACCGGGCACGGAAAAACTGAAGCAGTCTGCCTGCCGCTCATGGACAGGATAAGCCAAGGTGCGCTTTCGCCCATAGCGGCGCTGTATATAACGCCTCTCCGCTCGCTGAACCGCGACCTGCTTTCAAGGATGTTCTGGTGGGCGGACAAGCTTGACATGGACGTTGCCGTAAGGCACGGCGACACGCCGGCGAAAGAGCGTGCGCTCCAGCGTGAAAGCCCTCCGCATCTTTTGATAATCACCCCGGAGTCTCTGCAAGCCGTCCTCACCGGGAAAAAAATTCGTGAGCACCTGAAAAACATCCGCTTCGTTGTCATTGACGAAATCCACGAACTCGTGACAAGCAAGCGCGGCGTTCAGTTGTCTCTTGCGCTTGAGCGGCTGCGCGAGCTTAGCGGCCCGTTCCAGCGTATAGGCTTGTCGGCTACGGTCGGCTCGCCGGAAAAAGTCGCGTCGTTTCTCAGCGATAAGGCAAAAGTCATCCGCGCCGATGCCCAGAAGCGTTACGATATAACGGTGGAGTGCCCCGTGCCGGCGACGGAAGACATAGCGCTGGCCGACGAGCTCGCCATAGGTCCGGAAACCACTGCACGGCTGCGCGCGCTGCGCGACCTCATAGCCTCGCACAAAAGCATAATCGTCTTCACCAACACCCGTGAAACCGCGGAAGTCCTTTCGTCCCGCCTCTCCGAATTTGACAAGGAGCTTAAGCACGGCGTCCATCACGGCTCGCTTTCCAAGGAACGGCGCATCAAAAGCGAGGAAGCCTTCAAGAAGGAGGAGCTGAAAAGCCTGATAGCCACGTCCTCGCTCGAGCTGGGCATAGACATAGGCTCCGTGAATCTCGTCATACAGTATATGTCGCCCCGCCAAGTTTCTCGTCTCGTGCAACGCGTCGGGCGCGCCGGGCATACGGCAAAGGAAATAAGCAAAGGCGTAATCATATCCGGAGATGAAGACGTTTTTGAATCCACGATAGTAGCGAAGCTCGCGCGCGAGCGTAATCTTGAAGAAATAAAGATTCACGAAGGCGCGCTGGACGTTCTCGCAAACCAGACAATCGGAATGGTGATGGATAATTACGAGATAAGCGCGGACAAGGCTTACGAAATCGTGAAGAGAAACTATTGCTACCGCTTTCTCACGAAGGAGCAGTTCATGGAAATAGTGAAGTTTTTAGAAGCAACCGGGATGATATTCCTGAACCATGCATCGTCAGGCGTCGTGCTGCGCAGGCGGCTGAAAGCGCTGAAATACTACTTTGAAAACCTTTCCACTATCCCGGACACCCGACAGTACCGCGTTTTCTCAATCATAGGAAACGAGCCGATTGGGACGCTGGATGAGGAATTCGTGGCAGAGCACTCCCAACCAGGGGAGAAATTCATTGTCGCGGGCAGGGCATGGAAAATTATCCAGATTGACCGCGACCGCGTGATAGTCGAGCCGACGCACGACCTGGAAAGCGCGATTCCCGCGTGGGACGGCGAACTCATACCCGTGCCTATGGAGATAGCGGCGCAGGTCGGTATATTAAGGCGCTTTGTTTCGTCGCATGACCCCGGCGAAGTGGAAGAGTGCTACGGCGTGAGCCGCGCTTCCGCGAAGAAGATGAAAGACGTCATGGCGTCCCAGTCCTTCATTCCGGACGACAAGAACGTTTTGATGGAGGGGCATAAGGATTTCGTCGTAATCCACTCCTGCTTCGGCTCGCTTGTGAACGACAGCATAGGCCGGTATCTCGCGGCGCTGCTAAGCAAAGAAACGGGCGTTTCCTGCAATATAAAGACCGACCCGTACAGAATCATGCTCCAGACTGCGGCGAAGAAAGAGCGCGTGCGTGATTTGCTCATGTCCGCCAAAAATATCATCGCAACTCTCACTGCGGAAGTGGAGCGCAGCTCCATGTTCAAGTGGCGTTTCCTTCACGTTGCCAAGCGGTTCGGCATCATATCGAAAAATGCTGATTTTCAGCAGCTTCACCTGAACAAGCTTATCCTGAATTACGCCCGGTCCCCGGTGTACAAAGAAGCGATGAGCGAGCTCTTCCTCGAAAAAATGGACGTTGAAGGCGCCGAGCGCGTTCTGGATAAAATCTCGTCGGGTAAGATAAATGTTCACTTAAGAGAAGGATTGTCCTTCCTCGGCGAAGCCGGACTCGTGCATAAGTTCTCGGAAGTAATGAAGCCCGCATTGCCCGAAGAGGAAATACAGAAGGCGTTCAGGCGACGATTGCTCCTTACGCGCGTCCGCCTGCTCTGCATGAATTGCTACGATTACGGCATAATAAAAGCCGTGCGCGACGTGGAGAAGGAGCCGGAATGCCCCAAGTGCCGCGCGCATCTTATAGCCGTCACGCACCGTAGTAACGAGCGTGCGCAGCCGATACTCAAAAAGAAAAAGTCCCGCAAAGAGCTGAACGACGAAGAGCTGAAAGAATTCACCACGCTGAGGCGGAGCGCTGACCTTGTGATAGTTTACGGCAGGAAAGCCGTTGAAACGCTGGCGGGAAGGGGCGTCGGGCCTGAAACCGCCGCGCGCATTCTGGCGAAGCTGCGGCCGACGCGCGAGCAGCTGTACAAAGACGTTCTGGAAGCCGAAAAAACTTTCGTCAGGACGAGCAAGTACTGGCGATGACAGGCAGATTACAACAGAAGTGGTATATATACAAATTAAACTCATATTAACGCAATGTCGGATTTGACTGTAATAATAATCAAAGACGATGAAGCGAGGGAATACCTCGTATTGGGAGAACGTGCCGTAACACGTTCCCGCGGTCGCGGCTTTACTGATTATTCGCCCGTTAGGAGGGAACCCGTATTCTTTCTGACTGTGCCATACGGGCCGTTGTCTGAACAAACCATAAGAAAGCGAATCAAACCGTATGGATTTGACCCTGCACATGATTGTATTTACGAAAGATTTCCGGCAAGTAAGGAACTTGACGCATTTGCCTTTCCGTGAATTCCTTTTTAGCTTTCCCTGACCAATCCGTATAATGCGCTTCACGCTGCTGGATGCCGATCGCGACGGCGGGAAAGTGCGGCTCTTCGGCGTCAGCGAAAAAGGCGCGCCTGTTGCCGTTACAGACAAGTACGAGCCTTATTTTTACGTGCTGGACGAAGGCAACGAAGCGCGGCTTTCCAAGGTGCAGGGCGTGAAACGCATGGAGAAAGAAAGCCTGACGCTGGGTATGGAGAAAAAGAATTTTCTCAAGGTCTTCTGCGATTCGCCGATGGAAATGCGTGACAGGATAAAGCATTTTGCCAAGTGCTTTGAATACTCCATCGGCATACGGAGAAAATACCTCATAGACCGCGGCTTCTATCCGCTGGATGTGTTAGACGTTACGAGCAAAGAAAACAACGGCGCTATAGAAGCGGAGAGAATAAAACGCATAGGCGAAGTGTCCCCGAAGCTGAAAATGATGGCGCTGGACATTGAAGTCATAGACGGAAAAATAGTCATGTTCAGCATTGCGACGAAACGCGGGGCGAAAGCCTTCTCCTCCGACAGCGAGCGCGACGTGCTGCTTAAGATGGAAGAATTCATGAGAAAAGAAGACCCTGACATTGTAGCCACGTACAACGGCGACCTGTTCGATTTTGACGTGATACGGAAAAGATGCGAGTTCCACGGGCTGAACCTCGCTCTTGGCAGGGACGGCAGTCCCGTTTATTTCGGCAAAAGCGCATGGACGTCGTCCGCGAGGATAGCCGGCCGCGTCCACATTGACCTTTATGCGTTCGTGAGCCGTCTGATGTTCCAGCAGCTTCAGTCCGAAGTTCTGACGCTCGGTGAAGTGTCGCAAGAGCTTTTGGGCAAAACGAAAGTGAAGCACAGCCTCGAAGAATTGGAAACCATGTGGAAAAACGACCGCAAAGCAATGGAGAAATACTGCATCAATGATTCCCGTCTGACACTGGCACTGTGCGAGAATCTTATGCCTCAGATATTCACGCTGTCCCGCGTTTCAGGCCAGCTGCCGTTTGACTGCTCGCGCATGACGTTCGGCGCTTTGTCTGAGTGGTATCTCATGCGCAAGTGCCGCGAGACCGGCCGCATCATTCCGGATTCTCCGCACTTTCACGACGTTGAGAAAAGGCGGACAAGGGGAAGAATAAAGGGCGGCTACGTCAAAGAGCCGGTGAAAGGGCTGCACTCTAACATCGCGGTCTTTGATTTCCGCTCACTCTATCCAAGCGTGATAGTCTCATTCAATATTTCGCCTGAAACCCTTAATGTCCCGTGCAAAAGCTACCACGAGGTGCCCGGCTATCCGCACCGTTTCTGCCGCGACAGGGAAGGTTTCGTGCCGCAGATGCTGAAAGAGATTCTGGAGAAGCGAGCCGCGATAAAGAAAAAAATGAAAGAGTCTTACTCGCGGGAGCTGAACGACGAACAGTTCGCGCTGAAAATATTGGCAAATGCGACGTATGGCATGTTCGCCAACCCCAACGCGCGCTGGTACAGTTACGAATGTGCTGAAGCATCGGCTGCTTACGGCCGCCATTACATCCAGAAAAGCATAAGCGAGGCGGAAAAATACGGATTCCTTCCGCTTTACGGCGACACGGACTCGCTTTTCGTGAAGCTGCCTGATGAGAAGCCTGTAAAGAAAAGTGCGCTGACATTCTTGAAAAAAATAAATTCCGAGCTTCCGGGGATGGTGGAGTTAAATCTGCAGGGTTTTTACAAAAAAGGCCTGTTCGTGCCGCAGAAAAAAGGCGATGCTGCCAAGAAACGTTATGCGTTGATGGATGAAAGGGGCTCCGTGACCGTGCGCGGCCTGGAGGCGGTGCGCCGCGACTGGTGCCGCTTCGCAAAAGAGTTGCAAAAAGAAGTTCTCCGCCTCGTGCTTCTCGGAAAAGAGGAGCGTGCCGCCGAAGCTGTGCGCAAAGCCGTAGCCAAACTGGCGAAGCGCGACGTGCCCGTGGAAGAGCTGACAGTGGACACGCAGTTGTCACGTCCGCCTGGCGAATACAAGACCAAGAACCTGCGCTCCGTGCTGGGCAGCAAGATGTGGCGTGAAGGCATGAAAGCCG
Source organism: Candidatus Aenigmatarchaeota archaeon (assembly GCA_016198645.1). Taxonomy (GTDB): domain Archaea; phylum Aenigmatarchaeota; class Aenigmatarchaeia; order GW2011-AR5; family GW2011-AR5; genus JACQID01. Next base: position 7,868 of record JACQIE010000031.1, read on the forward strand.
AGGAAGGCACGATATTCAGTTATGTTATCCGTTCCGGCAAGGGCACGATTTCGGACAAAGCCGACTTCTCGCACCGCGTCACGAAGCAGGACTACGACGTGCATTATTACGTCCATAAGCAGGTTCTCGCCGCTGCGCTGCGCATACTGGCGCCGCTCGGATATGGCGAAGAGGATTTTCTTGCGAAAGGACTGGAGAAATTTACGGGAAGAAAAAAATAAACTGCAATGGACGAAAAAACTTTGCTCGCGAGTGGTTTTGTCCTTTACTTGTGAAGAACGTGCATCTGTGCTATATGACGTGCATAACTTTCCCCGGCATCGTTATGCCGTCAAACGGCGTCCATCCGCACTTCGTCTTGACGCCGCTGTTGTGCACGGTCGTGTTTCCTTCCGTCCCGATAACCGTGAACGCAGCTGGCGCGCCCTCCTCAATGCGCCCGCCGGGCAGCCCGAAGAACTTCGCAGCATTGTGGCTCGTCACTTTCGCAATGGCTCGTGGTGAAACCCATTTCTCCTTCAGCAGCCACGAAACGAATAAGCCATATGTATCTAATCCCGGAACTCCGGAAGGCGGGTTTGCGCCCTGCTTTTCAACAAGCATATGCGGCGCATGGTCCGTGGCAAGCATGCAGTTGCCTTCGCGCAGCGCGCGCAGCAGCGCGTCACAATCCTTTTTTTCGCGGAGCGGCGGATTCATCTTGAGAAGCGGACTCTCCTGTTCCTTCGTGAAGAAAACGTGGTGCGGCGTCACTTCGTGCATGACTTCGGCTTCCCTGCACAGCCGCGCTCCTTCCTCGGTTGAAACGTGCGCTATGTTTGCTTTCACGCCCGTTTTTTCCACGATGCCCAGCGCCTTTTCTATCGCCAGTATCTCTGATTCGCGCGGGCGCGCATCGCTATGTCGTGACGCGCTGGTGAAAAGCGACTCGTCCTCGCAGTGGAACGTCGCAGGCTTATCTATGGACGCTATGACGGAAGATGCTTTCTCTATCGCACCCCAGCTCATGACGGAGTCGCCCGTGCTTTTCGCCGTGTATATTTTATAGCCAACGACGAGTTGCGCCATCTTCTTTATCTCTCCGGCATTCGTCGCCATGGCGAAGTGTCGTATGTCCACGGGCATTCCCTGCGCCCGCGCTATCTTGCTCTCCAGCCGTTCCAGCGTGTCTATCGGTTCCGGCAGGTTCGGCATATCCAGCAGCGTTTTCACGCCGCCGTTGAGCGCCGCGACACTACCCGTTGCAAAAGTTTCCTTCTGCTCCCATCCGGGCTCGCGGAGATGGACGTGCGCGTCTATAAACGCCGGGAAGACGTAATGCGGCTGGAGAATGGAAATAAAATCCCGCCCCTTTAATTCGTTGCCGGAAATCTTCGCGATTTTGCCTTTCTCTATTCCAACATACGCCTCGTAAACGCCTTCAGCGTCCGCGAATCGCCCGTGCAGCACGCGCTCGTATTCCATGACGATACTTGGAAGCAAAACTTAATAACGAATGTGAAGAGTAAGGGAACAGAAAATTGATTCTTATGTGTTGACGGGCGGGTTCGTTTTCGGTTTGTACTTATTTACCGTTCCTAGCATGAAAACATTGCATATTGATTGCGCCAGATGGCTTTTGATGTATCTTCTTTTCTTACTTATACGTCAACAAGTCTTCAGCTTCCCGCGAAAGTCGTCCAAAGAATCGTAACCTTTTGTCTTTAGTAGTAACATCAGCTCGTCCGCCACGCGCTCAAAGACGCCCGCGCCCTCCTGCATGAACGCCGTCCCTATCTGCACCGCCGTGGCGCCGGCAAGAATGAATTCAAACGCGTCCCTGCCTGTGAAAACGCCCCCGACGCCGACTATTGGAATTTTGCCGCCCGTCAACTCGTAAAATTTGCGCGCATTGGCAAGAGCCGTCGGCTTTATGTATGCCCCGCCCAATCCGCCGAAGCCGCCCTTCGGCCTTATCACCGTGCTCTCCTTGTCTGCGTCAATAACGAGCGCATTTCCTATCGAGTTTATGCACGTGATGAAAGCGGGATTGTGCTTCTTCAGTATCCGCGCCGCTTCTTCAAAATGAACAAAATCAAAGTAAGGCGGAAGCTTGACTCCAATGGGCTTTTTGCACATTTTCGTCGTTTCCCGCAAAACCTCGTCCATTTGCGCGAAATCGTAGCCTATCTGCGGCTTTCCTTTTATGTTCGGGCAGGAAAGGTTGAGTTCTATGGCATCAACGGGCGAGTCGTTGAACGATTTTATTATCTCCACGTTGTCCGCCGTGCACAGCCCGGAGACGCTCGCTATCACGGGCTTTCCGTGCTTTTTCAAAGCATCAGCAAATTTAACGTATTCCCTGTATCCGAGATTGGGAAGCCCCATGGAATTTATTGAGCCTTTCTCCACATCGCTGTATCGCGGCTCTTCATTGCCCTGACGGGGCTCGAGAGTGCACGACTTCATCACAATCGCGGAAGCGCGGGATTTTCCTATGGTTTCCAGCTCATCCAACGTCACGTCCTTGGGTCCGGCTGCGTTGAAGACGCACGTCCTTAGCGCCATGCTTCCCAGCCTCGCCGAAATGTCAGTCAAGTTTCACCGCCCCGTATTTTTCATAATACTCTATCCAGTGCATCTTATCCGCATCCGGCATATATTCCTTTATCATTCCATATATTTCCTGCATCGTAAGGATTGGAAAAACTTTTATTCCCGCTCCTTCAAGTTTCTGCGTCGCGCTTTTTTCTTCCACGCTCGTTGCATCACCCAGCTTCTCCTGCCTGTCCACGGCAAGCACCAGCCCGACTATCGTTTGCCTGCCCAGCGACGCCAACTTCTTCAGCGAATCTTCTTTCGTCGCGCCCGTCGTTATCACATCGTCCACGATGAGGATGCGCGCTCCGGCGAAAAAGTGCCCTGCTCCCACGATAAGGTCGTCCATCTTCACGTCACCGTAGCCTTTCGCTTCCTTTCTGTCGTAAAGATAACGCTTGTTGACGCCCATTTCAAAAAGCCCTTCGCATGCCAGGCACGCTAAACTTATACCGGCGTATGCGGGGCCGAAAATGAAATCAAAATCCTCCACGGCGCCGCTGTCCAGCAACTCTTTTATCTTCTGTGCATAAGCGCGCTTTATCGCCGCCAGCGCCTCGCCATCCGTCAGCGCGCGCGTATTTACCATGTTCGGCGAGCGCCTGCCGCTCTTGAACGTGAAAAATTTATCAGGGTTTGACTCCATGCGAAGCGCGCCCTTGTCAAGCAGCATCTGCAGGAAGTCTTCTTTGACTGTCATATCCTATTAATCGCCCCTGCAAAGTTTTTAGCCGCTTCCCTTATGTTCGGCGCGCCGTATATAGCCGCGCCTATTATGGCATAAGAATCATTTTCAGCCGCTTTGAGCGCTTTTTCCATATCTCCGCCCTGCCTGCCGATGCCGGGAAAGAAGAGCTTTGCGTTGCGCGGCAACTCCGAAGATATCTCGCTTATCCGCTGCGGCTTCGTCCCGGGCACAACAAACATTTTCACTCCAAGTTTTGCGGCTTCATGATATATGGAATACGGCGCTTCTGCGCGGATGAAATCAAAGAAACTCGGGTGCGTCATCTCCCCGCCAGTCATGACTTCAATACGCTTGATTTTCAGCTCTTTCGTCCATTCACGCAAAGTCGCGAAACCGGTGAACGGAAATAATATAGCCGCGTCGACGTTGGCGTTCTTCATGGTTTCCGCAAACTTTGCGCCCATTTCCGGAATGTCGTTCCCCGCCTTCTGGTGGTCGTAAATCACAGGCATGTCCGTTATGTCCTTTATGACGTTCACTGCATTGCCCAGTCCCATAGCAAGCCCGAGCGAGAAGCCGAGCTTATAACCGGCTACGCCTTCCACCGAAGCCGTCTCTTCCGTGAGGCGGCGAAGCTCTTTTTCCGTAGAAACGTCGCAGGAAATTATTAATCCGTGCCTTTCATCAAACAATTACAACCCCGTCTTAATTTGCAGAGAGTTCTTTTAAGCTTTCCTCTCAATGCTACCATATGGACGCAGAGGCAGAGGAGAAATACATAAAAGCCGGCAAAATCGCCGCGAAAGTGCGCGACGAAGCCGCGAAGATGGCAAAGCCCGGCGCGAAGCTTCTGAAAATAGCCGAGTTTATAGAAAGCGAAACGCGCAGGCTTGGCGGAGAGCCTGCGTTTCCCGCGAACCTTTCGCTGAATGAGATAGCCGCGCATTACACGCCGGTGAAGAACGACGAAACCGTGATACCCGACGGCTCCATACTCAAGATAGACGTCGGCGTCCACGTGGACGGCTACGTCGCAGACACTGCGAAGACCATAGCGTTCAGCGACGAAATGGAAAGACTCTCCAATGCAAGCCGTGATGCGCTGGAAGAAGCGATAAAGCTTGTGAAGTCTGGCGCGAAAATAGCCGACATTTCAAAGAGGATAGAAGCCGTGATAACGTCGCAGGGCTACAAACCCGTTTCAAACCTTACCGGCCACGGGCTGGAACGCTACTTCCTGCACGCCGAACCGCGTATACCGAACGTTGCAACGCGCAACGAGGCGCGGCTCAAAGACGGCATGGCAATAGCAATAGAGCCTTTCGCCACGTCAGGCATGGGCGAAGTCCGCGACTCCGCGCCTGCGCTGATTTTCATGCTTCTCGGCAAAAAGCCACTGCGGGGCGGGGATGCACGGAAAGCCGCTGCTTTCGCCGAAAGCTTCAAAGGGCTTCCGTTTGCCGAACGATGGCTTCCGTTTGATTCAACGTTCAAAGCCCGGCTCGCGTTGCGCGAATTAAGGGAAAAAGGAGTGCTATACGATTATCCTCCGCTGAAAGAGAAAGGCATGGTGAGCCAGCACGAGCATACGATACTCGTAAAAGACGAGCCGATAGTGACAACGCTGTGATATGCACATAAAAAGCTTGGAATGAAAATTAAGAAGTGATACGATGCTGATTATCGTCGACAACGGGTCCGGCGCGCAGGAAATTTCCGGCTTTCTCCGGGCCAAGAACGCGATAATGAAACCGAAGGATGCGCTGAACGCGGAAGCTACGGGCTATATTTTTTCGGACGGCGACCCGAAAAACATGGAAGCGAATCTGGACATACTCGACAAATCCGGCGTTCCCGTCCTGGGGATAGGAGCGGGCGGTCTCTTCATCGGCGCTGCATATGACGCGGAAGTGAAGCCCATGAAATTTCCGAAGACCGACAAGCTCATGATAAAGAAGCCGTGCCCCCTCACGCTGGATATGAAAAAGAGCATCACGGTTGCCGCGTCCTGCTCCTACGGCTTCTCGTCCGTGCCCGAGAATTTCAACGTCGTCGCCTCCTCCCCTATCAACCCTTATGCGATACTGCAGGAAACCGAGAATCCTTTTTTCATCGTCTGCTTCAACCCCGAACAGGGCATGGAGGGGCGGATGATACTGGACAACTTTGAGAAGTTCGTAGAAGTCTGGAAGGAGTATCACAAATAAATAAACCGGCTTTATCGCAACGCCGTGCCGTACTCCGTCATTACCGAATCCGGCAGCGGCAAACGCGAGCCGTTCTGCCCTATTATGTAGAATTCCGTGCGGCCGTCAATATTTCTTGCTCCGAATCCCGGTATTTTCGTCATCCATTCTTTGAAATATCTCCGCTTGAGTGAATCTGTCTTCTCTTTGCCTATGGACGATTCGATTTCCGGGTTCCAGAGTTTTACATAAAAGCGCATATAGTCTTTACTCAAGACTTTTATGGCATCTGCTGATATGCCGCTCATGTACAACCCGTCCAAGTCTTCCACTACCCTTTCATATCCGCACAGCTCCAGCCCTGCAGTGAATGCGTCAAAACTGTATTGCTTCTCTGTGATTTGGAACGTTTCTATCGGGTATCCGAATCCTTCCCAGATGCATCTTGCATTTCCAAATTCTTTTCTGAGTGCAACGTCAATATCGGTTCTTTTCGGAAAGGAACTAAACAATCGCGGGGTCATGTAAATGTTGGATTTCACAGCCTTCTTGCCGACCTCGTCCGGCCCGGGGGTGCGTTCGGTTGCCGTTACGCCCCACACATCCTGCGGCACCTGCCCGCCCGACTCTGCAATCAGGCGCGCAAATTCGCCTTCATCAATATACTTTACGCTCAATACATATTCCGGCGTCCCTCCCAGTGCATCAACTCGCTTGTTTATTATTTCCTGCCTGGATTCGCCGCTGCATCCCGTGAGAAGAAGCGCGCCGGCTAAAGCCGCATTCGCCAGAAAGTTCGGATATTTCATATATACTACTTAAAAGTAACGCTTTTAAGCTTTACTTTCTCTCCAATAATCTTATCAGTTTTATCCGTTACGTGTCACGAATGAGCCATCAATAAATGTCATACTGTTCCGCCAGCGCGAAAGGAAAGAAGATTGCATAAAATGGAACGTACATAGCTAACGCATAATGTTTTGAAAGATGTGCCGCTCTATCCGACCAAAATCCATGCACCGCTATATGAGCATCCCCGAGCTTTGAAAGGAATTCCTTCATACTTTCAACCCGTATAAATCGCGTCTTCCTCAAGCTTCTGCGACTTCTTTTTCTGCATGATGGCGTTGTAGAACTTGTTCATGTCTTCCGTCACTGAAGGCTTCAGCTCTTTCGCCGCAAAGTCAAAGTCCTTTTTCGTCACTTCTTTCGACTCTATGTCTTCCCGCAGCGCGTGCATTCCCGCTTCGCGGACGAGCGCTTCTATGTCCGCGCCGGAAAGCCCTTCCGTCTCTTTCGCAAGCTTCTCCAGCGAGATGTCTTTAGCCAACGGCACTCCCTTTGTATGGACTTTCAGCACCTGCAGCCGCGCTTTTTCATCGGGCGTCGGCACGAGTATCTGGCGGTCGAAACGTCCCGGCCTCAGCAGCGCAGGGTCGACTATGTCCGGGCGATTGGTTGCCGCTATGACGACTATGTCGTGCAGGTCCTCTATTCCCGATATTTCCGTCAGTAACTGCGAAACGACGCGCTCCGTGACCTGCGAATCCCTGTTCGCGCCCCTGCGCGGCACAAGAGCGTCCACTTCGTCGAAAAATATCACGCTTGGAGCCACCTGCTTCGCGCGGCGGAAAACGTCGCGTATATGCCTTTCCGATTCGCCTACCCACATCGACAGAAGCTCCGGCCCTTTGATGGAAATAAAGTTGGCGCCGCTTTCGTTAGCCACAGCCTTGGCAAGCAGCGTCTTCCCGCATCCCGGCGGCCCGTAAAGCAATATGCCTGCCGGCGGGTGGATTCCCAAACGCGCGAATGAAGCCGGATGTTTCAGCGGCCATTCCACCGCTTCCATCAGCGACTGCTTGACCCCGTCCAGCCCTCCTATGTCGTTCCACTTTATTACCGGCGCTTCTATCAGCACTTCGCGCATCGCCGAAGGCCCCACCATCTTCATCGCGTAGGAGAAGTCTTCCTCCGTCACTATCAGTTTCTTGATTATCTCCGGGTCTATCGGCTTGTCTTCCTTTACCGAGGTTATGTCCGGCAGCACGCGCCTCAGTGCATGCATAGCCGCTTCCTTGCACAGCGCTTGGATGTCTGCGCCGACGTAGCCGTGCGTCATATCAGCTATCGCCTTCAGGTTCACGCTCTTGGCGAGCGGCATTCCTCTTGTATGAATCTGCATTATCTCGTATCTTCCTGTCTTATTCGGTATCCCTATTTCTATCTCGCGGTCGAAACGTCCCGGCCTCCGCAGCGCCTGGTCGATTGCATTGGGTATGTTTGTCGCGCCTATCACTATTATTTTGCCGCGGGACTTCAGCCCGTCCATGAGGGTAAGCATCTGCGAAACAACCCGTTTTTCCACGTCTCCCCTCACTTCCTCGCGCTTCGGCGCTATCGCGTCTATCTCGTCTATGAATATTATTGAAGGCGCGCTCTTCTCCGCCTGCTCAAATACTTTGCGCAGGTTCTCCTCTGACTCGCCATAAAATTTTGACATTACCTC
>JACQIE010000022.1 GCA_016198645.1 Candidatus Aenigmatarchaeota archaeon
AGCCTATATAGATAATCCTAATGTAGCAAAGGCATTAGACGCCGTAGTTGGATATTTATTTCATAAAAACGTTGCCCCGCCGATAACTGGAAAATAAAATTCGCATGGAAGCCGTTGTTTGCCGTAATCATCACAATGCCCTGTGCAGGCATTCAATGACGTCCGTTGCCAGAAGCGACGCTTTTCTTTTCCGTGCCGCGATGTCGCCGGCTTTGCCGGTGACATAAGCTGCGCGCCTTGCCGCTTCAAACAACGCAAAGCCCTGGCACAATAAAGCGCCCGTGACTCCTGCGAGCACGTCTCCTGTCCCGCCTTTCGTCATGCAGACGTTGCCCGTCTTATTGAGCGCGGTGCGCTTTCCGTCCGTCACGACGTCCACGTGCCCCTTCAATAGTATAACGCATCCCAGTTCCTTCGCCGCTGCCTGTGCAGCGCTTTTCCTTTCGCTCATGGACGCGACCTTCACGCCCGTTAGCCTCTCAAACTCTCCGGCATGCGGCGTTATAATCGTGTTCTCCAGCCGCCCGCGCATCCTGTCTATGGCGTCGCCGTCTATCACGCAGGGAATCTCAAGCTTGTTTATTATCTGTGCTGTTGCTTCTAACGTTCCGCGCTCCTTGCCCAGGCCGTTGCCTATGGTCACTGCGGTTTTGCCCTTCACGATTTCCATTATCTCCGGCACGTTGACTGGTTTTAACCACAATCCGCGGAGCGGGTGCGTTATGATGTCAGGCGAATATGAAGCTATTATATCGGCCGCCCTCTCCGGCGCGGCTACCGTTACCAAGTCGCAGCCGGCGCGGAGCGCCGCCATGCCCACGAGATAGGGCGCACCTGTATAATATTCGTTTCCGCCTATGACAAGAAGATGGCCAAAATCGCCTTTGCGGCTCCACGGATTTCGCGGTTTCGCGGCTTTCATGATTCTATTTTCCTTCTTGCTATATATTAAACCTTTCTGCCCATAATTTCTTTCGGAGCCGGCGTCGCATAACTTGGCATTGCGCTGGATTTGCGTCATGCAAAGGCGAATCTCGAAAACCAGTGTCCTCTGGACGTGCAGGTTCAAATCCTGCCGCCGGCGCTTTCTTTATTAATTCTCTTCCCGATTAGTATCAAAACATGCCGACGTCGCATAACTTGGCAAAGCTACTTGGGTTCGAAAGAAACCCTGTGCTTCGGGAAATTGCGCCAGCCTTGAGAGCTGGTGCCACACTGAATGGCGATGCGAAACATCGCATGTGGAGTGGCGTGCAGGTTCAAATCCTGCCGTCGGCGTTTTTTCGTGAATGAGATATTCTATATGGGGTTGCCAAGGAAAGCGGGAAAATCCGACATAGGCGCGATAATGGAGATAGCGAAAGCTCTTCGCGCATGGTTCACGCCTGCCGCAAGGCGGAACATGAGGCGTTCATTCAATAAGCAACGTGGATATGTAATTGAATCCGGCGGAAAGCCAGTGGGTTTCATTTTATACAGGCAGTGGAAACGGGTTGCAATCGTGACGTGGATGGGCGTTCTGCCCGGAGAGCAACGGAAAGGAGCGGGGAGCACGTTGTTGCGTGCCATGGAGGCAGCGCTAAAGAAATCACGCGTGCGCGTCGTGAAAGTTTCCACTCTTTCTCATACCACTCCGTATGTGCCGTATGAGAGAACCAGAAAGTTTTACAGGAAAATGGGCTTCAGAAAATTGCGCATAGACAGAGAATATTACCCCGACGGCTCGGACAGGCTCGTCCTGTCAAAAAACCTGTGAACGCGAATATTTTTCATGGAAAAAATCTTTATAAACCGCCCGTGACATGACTTAACAGGTGAACGCATAAATGGTATTGCAAGATGTAGGAGGCGTTCTTACAACCCTGACCACGCAGACCGTGTCCTTCATACCGAGCCTCATAGGAGCATTAGTACTGCTCGTAATAGGCTTGGTAGTAGGCAAGGTAGTGGGACGTGTGGTTAAGGAAGTTCTGGAAAGAGTGAAACTGGACTACTACGTCACGGAAACGCACAAGCCCGTAATAAGCTTGGCCGGCCTTTTCGCGCTTATTGCGAGATGGTGGGTATATCTGGGCTTTGTGACCGCTGCCGTGGGAGTTCTGGGAATAAGCGAGATGACGGTATGGATGAGAACCGTCCTGAACTTCCTGCCTAACGTCATAGGAGCAACAGTAGTAATGGTAGTTGGCTACGTGCTCGCCGAGTTCATAAAGGAGCAGATGAAGAAGATAGGCAAAGCCTATTCCATTTTGGTGGGCAAGATAACGTTCTTCTTCATCATATACGTCGCCATAGCCATTTCCCTGCCAATCCTTAACATACCTGCAACCCTGGTAAGCCAAATACTGCTGATAATAATAGCTTCCGTGGGTGCGGGCATCGCAATCGCGATGGGCTTGGGTCTGAAAGACGCCATAGCAGACATATCGAAAAGATATGTGAAGAGAGTGAAGGTTTAACCGTTTTTTCCTTTCCCCTTTTTATATCTTTTAAACATCGAGTTCCAGAGAACTCGATGTGCAAATCCCCTGCGAAGGAGAAGTGGATTTTTAATCTTTCCGCCTACTATTAATTAGGTTTTGAAAAAGCGCTCGTAGTCTAGTGGCAGGACACGACCTTGCCAAGGTCGAATTTTGTCTGCATTCGCGGATGAACGGCATACCCGGGTTCAAATCCCGGCGGGCGCATGATTTGAACCGGAGGTTCACGATGAAGACACGGTCTTCATCGCATCCGGAGGACATCTGTCCTCCGGTGAATCCCGGCGGGCGCATGATTTCTACAAAGAAGCGCCGCTTCTTTGAGATGTCAAAGAACCCTTAGGTTCTTTGCACATGAACCGGAGGTTCACGATGAAGACACGGTCTTCATCGCCCCAGAGAAGCGTTGCTTCTCTGCGGGAACCCGGCGGGCGCGTAATCGTATAAGATATTTATTTAAGCCATCGTCCCATAGTAGTAGAATGCTCTTTGGCAAGAAGGAAAGCATGCAAAGCATAAAGGATGCGGTTTCCGACGATGCGATGCCCGAGCATGCGCGCGATTTTTACCTTCCCGAAAGCCGCCCCGCCCCGCCACAGCCGGGAACTGCGCCGCTCTTCGTCAAGGTTGACAAATATTACGATATTCTACGCAGCGTGCAGGAAATGAAGACGTTCCTTGCCGGCACAAGGCACCTTTACAACGTCTTGGCGGAGATTGAGAACGTCCGCAACGATGCGCTGAAAATAATGCACGCCACCCTCCAGAAAATAGAGAAAAACGTGGTGGAGATAGACAGCGAGTTCCTGCGCCCCGGCGAAGCCGCGTATCCCACGGAACAGAAGACCGCCGAGGTCCAGCACGTCGAGTCATCGCTGAACGAGTTGCAGGAGCAGCTAAGCTCGCTAAAGAAAGAGCTTCAGGCGCTGCGCTGACGCGGCTTTAAATTACCACTCATATATTTTTATTATGACGAAAACCATTTTCGCCGCGCTTTTGGTTGTCCTGCTTTCCGGTTGCGTTGATGCCACTTCTATTCCCGCGGTAAACAGCTTTCTCGAGCAGTATCCCAA
>JACQIE010000026.1 GCA_016198645.1 Candidatus Aenigmatarchaeota archaeon
GCTCCGGTAAGTAAAGAGCCTGCTATACAGATGCCTGCTTTTCGCATGGGTTTACGTATTGAGAACATTGTTATTACTTATAAGTGAGTATATTTAAGCTTGAAATCTGCCTAAATTTTACCGCTTCCGGGCAAGCTGCTTAAATCTATGAATGCGTATTTTATTTCATATGCCCGTAATCGTCATATCCGGCCAGTCCGGCTGCGGCTCAACCACGGCGGCGCGGCTGCTCGCCAAAGCGCTGAAATTACGTTTTTTTTCGGCAGGTGAATACTACAAGACGTTCGGCGAAGGCAAAAGCACAGAGCGCGCAGTGGGCTTTTGGAAGACCGAAAAAGGCTCGTCTCCGCGTTTCCACAATGCGCTGGACGAAATGGTGGCGAAAGAAGCGACGAAGGGCAATGTCGTATGCGACGCCAAGCTGGGCGTGCATTTTCTGAAAAGCGTGGCTGATTTTAAAATCTGGCTGAAGGCTTCCGATTCCGTCAGGGCAGAACGCTACGCCAAACGCGATTCTATCAGCGTCGGCGAAGCGGAAAAACTGGTGAAAGCAAAGGACAGGCTGGAGCGGGAGAATTTTAAGCGAATTTACGGTTTTGACTCTTTCTCGCAGGAAAAGGAAGCGGACTTGGTTGTAGACGTTTCAAAGAAGACGCCGGAAGACGTTGTCAGTGAAATAATGAAAGCTATTGCGGGAAGAAAATCCATAAAAACAAGTAAAGACTGAAACGAACCCGCACATTGAAAGCCGCCGAAGCCGTTATACAGCATTGCGCGTCATTGGAGAGAGATAAGAGCGGGTTAACGTGCGCTAACTAAAAAGTAAAGACGAAGACGAGTCCGTATCGTCAAAATTCAAGCCATGCGCAGAAGTTTTTTCAGTCCCTTTACTAACGTCTTTACTGGCGATGCCAAATAATCACAGTAATCCCTTCATTGCCTTCTTCAGCTTTGTGTAAGTAGCCGGCAGCGATTCGGGCAGCACTTTCGCATCAGCGAGCGTCTGCATGTAGCTGACGTCCCCGTGCCAGCGCGGTACGACGTGCATATGAACGTGCTTCTCTATGCCGGCACCGGATACTTTGCCCTGATTGAATCCGACGTTGAAGCCCTCGGCTTTCACGGCTTTTTTCAGCACGCCAGTGAACGATGCGGACAGGTCTATAATTTCGCGGCGCTCGTTTTCGTTCAGCGATGTGATTTTATCAATGTGACGGTAAGGCACCACCATGACGTGCCCGGATGTGTACGGATATGCGTTTAATATAACGAAGCATGATGCGCCGCGATGGAGAATGTAGTTCTTTTTGTCGTTCTTTTCCCGCGATTTCGCGCAGAATATACAGCCTTTTGGCTTCTTCGCGTCAAGGAATTTTATTCGCCAAGGCGCCCATATCTTGTCCATGAATATGCTACTGTTCGGGGTGGTATAAAAGGGTTGAACGGTGTGGCTTTGTGTAGAAAGTAAGGGTATTGTCCACTTCTGCACCAATACACTGACTCGTTGTGGGCATGAAACTGTTTGAAGCGCTTCGCGCTTCGGTCAGCAGATGCCCACGTATATGGACTGGTCGGGATTTGAACCCGAAGCCTCTTGCATGCCATGCAAGCGATCTTCCGTTGATCTACCAGCCCTTGCGCATCGCGCTTTCTATACATATACCATAAACATAATAACCTTGCGGAAAGAAGTAAGGCAGTGGGCTCGTAGCTTAGCCTGGTTGGAGCACTCGACTGATAGGCTTGCAAAAGCATCGGAAAGAAACTCTTCCCGCAAATCGAGCGGCCGGCAGTTCAAATCTGCCCGGGCCCATGGCAGTATGAGTATGAAACCCGTGCCGGGTTCAAACGGAGAGGCGTCCAAATGCCTGGCGATGCGCTCCAGGTATGCGAGTCTCATGGAGAACCCGGCGGTGATGCGCTGGTACCAGAACGTGTGCAGAGGGTCGCGGATTACCGGAGACGTTTACTTCCGGCGCCTGGGAGGGTTCACGGAAAGCAATGGCATAACGCCCGCCGGAATTCTCAGGCTCACGCCGAAAAGGCGAGCGGATTTGCTGCTGGACACGGTGAGCGCTATGGAAGGCACCGTTTGTCCATGATTGCCTTTGGCGCTGCCTTCTGAATAAGCCGAGCGCGCATGGGCAGCGCATGATGCCCTGTGCGAAGAAAAGGGAAGCGAAGATCCGGCGGGTGCCCGGTCAGGCGTGCAGGAGCAGCCAGCCAATGACGTACACCAGCACCGTGCCCGTAACGAGAAACGCACCCCACATCGGCAGGTCCCACTCATAGGATCGTGAGAAGAAGGCTAAAGCCAGCAGAGCAGAGGCTGCGGATGCCGCCAGCAGCGGCAGGTTGACGGACTTGCTGAGCATGTGAATAGATAGCGCGGAGCTTCTTAAAGTCGGGTGGTGGGAAACCGTCTCGCGGCACGCCGGGGCGCGTGGGAGGAACGGCAAACGGGGAGTGGCTTCAGGCGGGTGAGCTGACCCGGACGGGAAGCGGACCGGCGTTCAGGTAGTGACGTGCGACCTGGACAGCTACGAGTTGGTGGGGATTGGGAAGGCGCTGAAGGCGGGGTTTGACCGGGTGGTTGTGGCTTGCGAGGACGAGAAGCTGATAGCTGCGATGAGGGGCAAGCTGGACAACGATAGTGCGCTGGACAACCTGATCCTCACGACGGTGAACGCCGTCGCTTGTTTCCCACAATGAAGCTCGCGACACTCCTGAGGATACGGCCGCAAAGCAGCCACGGGCAGGAATACATCTCTGGTGTGCACACACCAAATCATAGTATTATAATTGCTTCATTCTCTAATGAGGTGGCAAACAAGGGCATGTCGCCCACGGAAGATGCGGTCCGTTCCCCTAGCCGAAGCACTTCCCGTGAAACCGGACGAAAGCTCTAGTCCAACGGAAGCCACGACGGCTCGTGGGGATGCGCCTAATCCGCTATAATAGTGACGACTATGGCGAAGGCATTAATGCTAACAGACTAGGACATGATGAGGCCTGCGGTGCATAGCGTATACCAAGGCCCACACGTCAACGCAATTCGCTACCTGGCGGTTTCTTATAGATGTACGCCTATAGATACGCATGCCGGGGCACCGGAAAGAGGGTAGGGACCCTTTGACCGGTCAAGATTATTGAGGTGTCACGATGACGCGTCGTTCGTCGAGGGGTGGTTTCACTACGTTGCCCAGTGTCATGAACAGTGCCCCCCGTCTCAGTGGTACGGGGACCCATAGAAAACATGCACGAAGAGAGTGGGAACGGTTCTCCAAGGCGTATGCACTGGCCGCTGCTGATCCCTATGCCCAGGTGGTGTATCGGGCAGGCATGGAATACTGCAACGCCATCGCGAATGGCGCGCCTCCAGACCAGGTTGAAAGTCTCCGAGCGAACCTGTACAGTTGGTGGCGTGAATGGGAGGCAAAGGCGTCTGAACCTGTTCGAGAAGCACTAACCGGTTACCTTACCCAGCCTGACGAAGTAGCCGCTCCAACACCGTGAAATATGCCGTCTGCATCAGTATGCTCTTCGCCTACGGCGACTACAAGCACTGCCCGGTTGAAGACGTAGACCACAACATCCGGCGGCTCACGCTGCTGATTGCGGCGAATCCGAAGCTCACCGAAGTGAGCAAGGACTACCAGAGCGGCGTCTACGAGAGGACAGAGCGGCTCGACTGGGAGCGGGTGAAGCAGGACGTGGAAGGAGTCTACAGGGAGACGCTGCTCAGCATTGATGTGCGTGGAAACATCCTTGGACAGCCGGACGAAATCGCGAGGGAAGGGTGAAACATATTTAAGGTTTCGTGCCCACATGTGCGTGGGTGAAAATGATGGGGACAGTGGTGTTGGACGAGAAAGGTCGCATAACCCTACCACCGGCGTTCCGGGAGGCTTGGGGATTGAAGCCGAAGCAGAGGCTGGTGCTCGACTACGGGAAATCCGCAGCCACGTTGAGGCCGCTGGGGAAGCTGAGGGTCGAAGACAACCCCTTGCTCCGTGAGCTTGCTCTGCACCCACTCAAGGGACCGAAAGTCTCGCGACGTAAGCTTGACAAGATGTCGGAATCGCTGTGGTCACGATGATCCTCATAGATTCCAACGTCTGGATTTTTGCCGCCCGGGAAGGGCAGCCAGAACATTCTGTGGCGATTGAGCGCGTCGGCCAAGTGCTTGGAAGCGGCGGAGCGTGCGTGAATGACCTCATAGTTTCCGAGGTGTTCCACATTATCAGCCTCCTCCACGGCAAGCCTGAAGCCCAGAGGAAGGTCGCCGCGATTCTGGGCGACGCGCTGGTTGACTGGCTTCCCTTCACAAGAGCGCAGGCAATGCATGCTATCACCCTGTCAATGAAGTCGGGCATCCGTATCAACGACGCGATGCTCGCGGCTCAGGCGGTGCAGGTTGGGGCACGAATCCTTACCGACAACGTCAAAGATTTCAGCCGAGTGCCCGGGCTGAAGATTGTGCCGCTTCGGGAGTCGAGATGAGAATGAGCAAATCGCACGAGGCTGCCGCAGCCGTTCGCAACGATGTGCAAAAGAAGGTGGAAGCTGGCAGCTCTCCAGACCCGTTTGCGCGCAGCGCGGTATTGGAAGTCTACTGGATGCACGATGAGAAAGTGAGTCAACTTTCTACGGAACTTCATCCATAATTTCCTTCATGGCAGCGTAGTGCTTCATGTAACTTTCACCCCGATCAGTGAGAGCATATCTTTTCCCGCGTTCTCCCGGCAGGGCGGGTTCCACTGTAATCATGCCGCTGGCCTGCATGATGCCCATATATAGCCGTGTTTGTCGATATGACAGATTGTTGCCAAACTTAAACAACTCCATTCTTACGAGTCCGTGTTCAGATGTCCCGATGTTCTCAAGCATGTCGTATATTATTCCCATGTCCGAACGTCGCGTGCGTATCATTTTTTCCCTCTTCTAAACGGTTATTTCAATGGCGATTGGGTTCTTGCCGTGCCATCCAGAATTTCCCGCAGTGACTCATAGTGAGCCATGAATTCCCTGCCGCGGTTGGTGAGGGCAAATCTGGTTATCCCAGTCGGGTCGTCAGGCGCTGGCGTTATTATGCCTCGCCGCAAACCAAATTCTATATATTGCCGCGATTGCCAGTATGAAAGATTGTTAACGTACATGATGTCGGTCTTCGTGGGACGCCCATTAGCCGCGCATTTGAGCATGTCATAAATTATGTCTTCCGATGAGCGCCTGACTGCCATTTTCCCATGCTTGTCGCAGTCTTTATATTGCCGAATCCGCAGTTTTCCCGAAAACTCCTTTAAATATCTTTTTGTTTAATAAAGAAACGCTCTCATGTACCCGGACGCAAGCCGCAGTCTTGTTCTACGTGGCGGAGTAAAAATACCGCAGTGAAGGTATTATAAAGGCAATGTATAATAAAGGAAGGTAATATGCCGCACAGACAAAGACCAAGACGAGGATCGTTGCAGTTCTATCCGCGCAAGCGGGCTGCGCGCAATTACCCCAAGGTATCCGTTTTTTACGGCACAGAAGAAAAGCCGCTGGCTTTTGCCGGATGGAAAGCGGGCATGACTCACGTTAAATTTACGGAATCAAACAGCAAAGCTCCTTCACACGGAAAGCCCGTTGCTAAAGCAGTGACTATTATAGACGCTCCACCGCTTCTCGTATGCGGCGTACGCTTCTACGCAGGCAGGCGCGCCATAGGCGAGAAATGGATGGACAACCTGCCGAAAGATATACAGAGAAAAACCGGCAGGCAAGCAGGAAAGGTAGTTGAAGGCGCCGAAGACGTGCGGCTTATAGTTGCGACGCAGCCGCAGAACAGCTTCATGAAGAGGGGGTCCGAAGTCTTTGAAATAGGAGTGGGCGGCAAGAACAAGGCGTCTATGGCAACGGCGTTAATAGGGAAGCAGATAAGCGCGAAAGACGTGTTTGCAAACGGCGAAAAAATAATAGTTTCTTCCGTGACCAAGGGCCACGGATTTACCGGTCCTGTAAAGCGATTCGGGATAAGAATCCAGTGGAGAAAAGACAAGCAGATGCAGCGGCATCCGGGCTCGCTGGGTTCCGAGACTCCCGGCAACGTTGACCCGAGAACGCCGATGGCGGGGCAGTACGGCTATTTCAACCGCACGGAAACCAACAAGCGCGTATTTCTCATAAGCAACGATATCGCAAAGATAACGCCCAAGGGCGGGTTCCTTAATTACGGCAAAGTAAGCGGCGATTATATGCTCATCGAAGGCTCAGTTCCGGGCCCGAAGAAACGGCTTGTGATAATGAGAAAGTCAGACGGGAAAGCGTCGCCGGTGGAGCTTTCATACATATCAACGGAGAGCAAGCAGTGAGCAAGAAGAGGTAATATGGGATACGATTCGGATGCTGTTGGACGCAACGGAAGACAAAGTTGCCATACAGCATCGTGCGTCATTCAGCTTAAGTGAGTGAAGGGTATTATGGCTTCAACTAAAGTTTATGGCATGGACGGAAAAGCAACGGGTGACGTAGAGCTGCCGCAGTTCTTCACCGGTGGCGTGAAGCTTCCGCTCATAATCAAGGCAGTCAGCGCGATACAGAGCAACAAGCGCCAGCCGTACGGAACGGACCCGTTGGCAGGAGCCCGCTCTTCCGCGCACTATCACGGCAGCAGGCATTATCGATTCTCCATGATGAACAAGGAAATGGCGAGAATATCCAGAATACACGGCAAAGTCGGGTATCTGGCTATGACGGCGCGAGTCGTCGTTCAGGCGGTTAAAGGCCGCCGTGGAATGCCGCCGCGCGCCGAGAAGATATGGACAAAGAAGATAAACAGGAAAGAGATGGCGGCGGCGATAAAGTCGCTCATTGCCGCCACGGCAAGCAAAGAGATGGTGAAAGCGAGGGGGCATCGCTATGTAAACGAGCTACCGGTCGTTATAGTCAATGATTTTGAAAACGTTTCAAAGGCGAAGGAAATACACGCGTTGCTCGAAAAAATACTGGGCAAAGAAGAAATGGAAAGATGCTCGGAAAGAAAAGTGCGGGCAGGCAGAGGGAAAACGCGCGGGAGAAAATACAAAGTGAAGGCGGGCCCGCTCCTTATTTTCTCGAAGCATTGCCCGGCTATGCGCGCATCGGCGGCGTTGCCCGGCGTCGCGTCGGCGACGGCGTCGTCCGTTTCTGCCGACATCCTTGCGCCAGGCGCACAGCCCGGAAGGCTTACGGTTTATACGCAGTCGGCGCTTGAAGAGCTGAAAAAGAGGCTTGAATGACTATGGAAAAAACGGGCAATGAAACAAAATCCGCGGCAACAGAGAAGGCGCCCAAGGCGGAAAACAAAGCAACGGTTCCGGACAAGAACGCTGCGCAGGCTTACGGTGCAGGCGTCGTTCCGTTCACTTCCATAAAATTCGTGCTGATGACGGAAAAATCCGTTCAGGGCATTGAGGCTCAAAACAGGATGGTGTTCATAGTTGACAGGAAGGCGACAAAAGGAAGCATTGCCAAGGAAATAACGGCGACGTTCAATACGCCCGTCAAGAGCGTGCGGACGATGTTCGACCAGGAAGGCAGAAAGCGCGCTTTTGTGGCGTTCAAGAACGCAGGCGCCGCAGGCGAAGTTGCGATAAAGCTGGGAGTAATATGATTATGAAAATAACTAATGGGATACAACGCGTTCAAAGAACGTTGGACATTGATATATGTGCGCGAAGCGAAGGAAGAAACGATAATATGGGATACGACTTGGACGCTGTTGGACGCACGATTAGCCGTCATACAGCATCGTGCGTCTTGGTTAAGCGAGCGAGCAGCAGTAAGCATAATATGGGATACGACTTGCGAACGAAGTGAGCGAGGGGTATTATTAATGGGAAAGAATCTTATTCAGCAACGGAGAGGAAAGGGAAACACGAGATATCGCTCTCCCTCGCACCGGTTCAGGGGCAAAGTCACGTATGGCTCCATCCCGCAGGGCGCGACGCAGGGCGTTGTAAGCGCTATAATAGACGCTCCGGGAAGAACAACGCCTCTTGCAGAGGTTACGTACGGCGACAAAACCGTGCTTTACCTGCCCAACGCAGGAATGAGCGTCGGGCAGACGCTGAACACGGGGGAGATGAGCGAAGGAAACATAGTCACGCTGCGGGACGTGCCGGAAGGGACGAGAATATTCAATATCGAATTAACGCCAGGGGACGGCGGCAGGCTTTGCCGCAGCTCGGGCACAACGGCTACGGTGATAGCGCGGGAAGCTAGCACAGTGACGGTGCTCATGCCTTCAAAGCAGCAAAAGAAAATATCCGGAGACTGCCGCGCGACAATAGGCGCAACGGCAGGCTTCGGCAGAAAGGACAAGCCTTTCATGAAAGCAGGCAATAAGCATTATGCAATGAAAGCGATGGGCAAGCTTACGGCAATAACGTCGCCGATAAACATGAACGCCGTGCAGCATCCGTTCGGCGGAAAGAACCTCGGCAAGCAGAAGAACGTCGCAAGGGGCACGCCGCCGGGAAGGAAGGTCGGAAACCTCTGGCCGAGGAGAACAGGAAAGAAGAAGCGATAAATATGGCAAAGAAATTCACGTTCAAGGGAAAAACGGTTGAGGAAATGCAGGCGATGAGCCTTGAAGAGGCGGCGAAGCTCTTTGATTCCCGCGCGCGGCGCGCGCTGTCGCACGGTCTCACGAAAGCGGAAAAAAAGCTCGTGGAAGACATACGCATGAACGACGGCAAGCTCGTCAAAACGCACTGCCGTGACATGGTCATAATACCTGAAATGGTAGGCATCAAAATGGCAATATACAACGGCAAGGAATTCCTGCCGCTGGATATAAAGCTGGAAATGCTCGGGCACAGACTCGGCGAGTTTTCGATGACGCGACAAAAAGTCAAGCACTCCTCGCCCGGAATAGGCGCAACGCGCTCCAGCAAATCGGTGGCACTGAAGTGATGACTATGGAAATGCGAAGTTATGACATCCAAAAGGGAACCGGGAAAAAAGAGTGGACTGTCATAATTGATGTAGTTGACCTTGAAGGCGGTGGTGCTATTGCGCATTACTATATCGATGGAAGACAAATAGGGCGAGTACATGTTCCGCCCGGCGTTGTCACCGACGAGGAAAAATACGTGAAAGAGCGATATGAAAGAATGGAGTTAGGTGAATAGGAGTTATAATTCAAGGTGAAAACAATGCCGTATACATTCGTTCCGGAACAAAAGCACGCGAAAGCGTATGGAAGCAACCTTAGAATCAGCCCGAAGAATGCAGGCATACTGTGCAGGGCGATAAACAGGAAAAAGTTTTCCACGGGCAAGCGACTGCTTTCCGATATTGTCGGGGGAGAGCGCAGCCTCAAAGGAAAGTATTATTCAAAGGCGGCTGCTGAACTGAAGTCGCTGCTTGATAGCTGCGAGAAAAACGCAGAAAATACGGGTTTGGATATGGGCAAGCTGTTCATCCATGCCACAGCTTACCGCGGTTCCGTTTTGCGAAGAAGGCGAAGGAAGGGCGGGTTCGGGTCAAGGATGAAGGTAACCAACGTGGAAATCATGCTTATAGAAAAAGGGAAAGTGGCTACAAAAGAAGCGAAGAGGGAAGTGAAAAAAGAAACGAGGACAGAAACGGCAGACAAAGATGAAAAAACGACGAGGGAGAAGAAATGAAGGAAAGAATATTCATAACCCGCTCAAAGGAAGAAGTGAACCTTGAAGAATTCGTGAGGAGTTATTTTAAGGCGGCGAAGTGCGGCGACATAGAGATACAGAAGACGCCGATAATGACGCGTATCGTGCTTCACACTACCACGCCGGGACTGATAATAGGCATGGGTGGCGAGAGAATAAAGAACGCGACGGAGTTGCTGCGAAGCAAGTTCAAGATAGAAAATCCCCAGATAGACGTGCAGAAGATAGAAGACCAGTACTTGGACGCAAAGGTGATGGCAAAGTCACTGGCATCGCAAGTAGAAGGGGGAATGAATTACAAGCGCCTGGCGAATCTCACAATGGAAAAGATAATGCGTTCCGGCGCAATAGGATGCGAACTCATACTGTCAGGAAAACTGTCGGGCGAGCGCTCAAGGCGCGAGCGGTTTACACAAGGCTACTTGAAAAAATGCGGCGAGCCGTCGCTTACAATGGTAAGGAGAGGATTCGCCGTTGCCAACCCGAAACTGGGAAACATCGGCGTGCTCGTCAAGATAATGGTTGAAAGGCCCGTGCCCATGCACACCAAGCTTAATGCGTCAATGAAGGCGGCGCATGAACAGGCGGAGAAGGCGCAGGAAAAGGCGGCGGAAATCCAAAAAGAAGCGGTGGAAATAAAAGAAACGGCACAAGAGGCAGGCGAATAATGGCACTCATAAAAAAAGACAAGCTCAAGGCAATGAAGCCGAACGAGATAGAAGAAAAAATAAAAGAAATACGGTTTGAGCTTTCAAAGGAGCGCGCATTGAGCGAAGTCGGGAGCACCGTAAAGAATCCCGGCAACATACGCGAGATGAGGCGCACGATAGCCAAGCTTCTTGCGAAGCAGGGAGGTGCTGGCAAATAGCCGTGTGCCCAAAGTGCGGGTTGCCAAGGGAGCTTTGCGTCTGCGAAACAATAGCCAAGGAGTCGAAGAAGATAACCGTTATCGTCGAAAAACGGCGTTACGGAAAATTCGCGACCATAATAAAAGGCATTGAAGATTCGCAGATAAACGTGAAGGACGTCACGTCAAAGCTGAAGACAAAGCTTGCGTGCGGAGGTACGTACAAGAACGGTGAAATAGAGCTTCGGGGAAACCACAGAGACAGGGTGAAGGAAATACTCATCAAGGAAGGTTTTCCGGAGGACATGATAGAGGTTAAGTAATGATAAAATGGGATACGACGCGATGGAAGACGAAGCCGTCATACAGCATTGCGGGGTATTGATATGAGAAACACGAGAAATATCGCGCAACACGAGCTGATAGGGCTTGATTGCGAGATTGTGGAATCGCTCAATCCTTCCCAACGGAACGTGCGCGGGTGCGTGATTGACGAGGGAATGAATGTCATTGTCGTGAGGACGGAAAAGGGGGATAAAAAGATAGAGAAGAAGGGAACGAGAATAAAATTCATGGTCGGGCGCGGCAAGGTGACACTTGACGGTGACACTATAGCCGTCCGTCCGGAAGACAGGATAAAGAAGAGGTCAAGACGATGGTAAAGGCAAAAGGAATCGGAATAGAGGCGCAGGAGCCCAAGGCTGCATGCAACGACGGCAAGTGCCCGTGGCACGGGCACCTCAAAGTCCGCGGGCGCGTGTTTACGGGCAAAGTTTCCTCAGCCAAGGCGCTGAAAACCGCCATAGTCAGATGGAATTATTATAACTATTCACAGAAGTTCGAGCGTTACGAAAGGAGAAACACAAAGGTCGTTGCGTACAATCCGGAATGCATAAGCGCGGCTGCAGGCGATACTGTGACCATAGCAGAATGCAGGCCGCTGTCAAAGACAAAGAAATTCGTGGTTGTTGAAAAGGCATGAAAGCAATATCATCGTCTATAACAAAAGGAGTGCAGCTGATGTCGCGCCTGCAGTGCGCCGACAACTCCGGGGCAAAAGAGCTGGAGATAATAGCCGTGAAAGGCTATCACGGCGTGCTTAGGAGGCTTCCGGCAGCGGGAGTAGGCGATGTAGTGGTGTGCACTGTGAAGAAAGGGAAGGAAAAGATGATGCACCAGATGGTGCACTGCGTCGTAGTCAGGCAGAAGAAAGAATACAGGAGAAACGACGGCACACGAATAAAGTTCAACGACAACGCAGCGGTTCTTGTGAACCCGAAGACTTTCGAGCCGACGGGCACGGAAATAAGAAGCGTCGTGGCACGCGAAGCCGTGGAGCGCTTCTCTATGATAGGCAAAATTGCAAGCATGGTGGTATGAATATGGAAATAACATGGGTTATGACTTACAGGCTATGTAACAATAATATGGCATCGACTCGCGAAGCGAGGGGATTATGATGAACAAAGAATATTCACGCTCATGGGCAGGCAGCAGCCAGCCAAGAAAGCAGCGCAAATACAGGAGCAGTGCGCCCTTGCACCTGCGGCATGCAATGCTGGCGGCGCATCTCGATAAAGCATTGCGCAAGGAAACAGGCAGGCGGTCAATGAGCTTGCGCAAGGGTGACGAAGTCGTTGTGATGCGCGGGGAGTTCAAGAAGACGTCCGGAAAGATATCGCGCATCGACAGGAAAGCGCTGAAGGTATACGTGGAAGGCGTGAAGAGAAAAAAGATGTCGGGAAAGGACGTTGATGCGCCCGTTGACCCGAGCAACCTCTCTATAACAAAGCTGTACAGGGACGACAAGAAACGCAAGGTGACTAAATGAAAAGAAACGTCATGCCGGGATTCTGGAAAATGCAGAGGAAGACGAATAAGTTTGCGGTCGAGCCGCTGCCGGGGCCACACAAGAAGGCCGTTTCAATACCCCTGACGGTGCTCTTAAGAGACATACTGAAATACTCGGCTACTGCCAGAGAAGCAAAGAACGTGCTTGGGCAGGGGCTGGTGAAAGTGGACGGGATTGTAAGAAAAGAGCGCAGATTTGCCGTAGGCGTCATGGACATAGTTTCCATAGGCAGCGAGAATTACATAATCATGCCCGGAAAGAAGGGCATTGAACCGAAGAAAATCAAAGATGCTGCCAAGAGGCTGTGCAAAATAAAAGGCAAAAGCATAACGAAACGCGGCAAAGTGCAACTGCATCTTTACAACGGGCATAACATGCTTACGGAAGGCGACTACTCGCCGGGCGATACGCTCGTGATGGAAACGGGCACGTCAAACATAAAAGGCGTGCTTAGGATGAAGGAAGGCTCGCGCGTCGTGATAACGAACGGGAAAAACAGCGGCATACAGGGGAAAATAAAGAAGATAATAACCACGAAAAGCTCCCAGCCTAACATAATGGTGATAGAGAGCGACAGCGGCGATATAGCCCTGCCAAAGGATTACGCTTACGTGATAGGCGAGGACAAAAGCGAAATAGATAGTGAATAATATGGGATACGACTTGGAAGTTGTTGGACGCACGGCTGGACAAAGTCGCCATACAGCATCGTGCGTCTTGGTTAAGCGAGCGAGGGGTATTAAGGGGTATTAATATGGAAACGAAAGCCGTACGGATTGAGAAGATAGTCTGCAACGTAGGCTGCGGCACGCATACTCCGGTGGAAAACGCAAAGAAAGTGCTGGATTCACTGTCAGGCAGAAAGTCCATCATAATCAAGACAATAAAGAGAAACACGTTCGGCGTGCCGAAAAACAAGCCAATAGGATGCAAGGTGACCGTGCGCAAGGGCAGCGAGGCGTTTCTTAAGAGAATGCTTGAAGCCGTAGAAGGCAAGCTGAAACAGTCGAGCTTTGATAATCACGGAAACTTCGCATTTGGTGTGAAAGAGTATATAGACATTCCGGGTATGGAATACGACCCGAAGATAGGCATAATAGGAATGGATGTGTGCGTCGCTCTTGAAAGGCCGGGATACGCCGTGAAAAGAAGGAGGCATCCGGACAAGATAGGGAAGAAACATGTTATAACCAAGGAAGAGGCAATAAAATTCGTAAAAGAAAAGTTCAATGTGAAAGTGGAGTGATTATGAGCACGACAATATCAATGAATAATATGGGATACGCACTCGCGAAGCGAGGGGTATTATTATGAGAAACAAGGCAATAAAAAGGAAACAGGGCAAAGGGTCAAAGAAATGCCAGCGATGCGGCAGCATGCGCGGCACTATAAGAAAATACGGGCTCATGTACTGCAGGCGATGCTTCCGTGAGGTAGCTTTGGATCTTGGCTTCAGGAAATACAGGTGAAGATATGGGGAAAAATATAATATGGGATACGACTTGGAAGCTGTTTGACGCACTTCGTGCGTCAAGTTGCTTAAGCGAGCGAGGGGTATTATTATGAGACACGACATGATTGCGGACGTGATGTACACGCTGAACAACGCGGACAAGATGGGCAAGCCGGAATGCTCGGTGCCCGCTTCCAGCCTTGTAAAGGAGGCACTGAAGATATTGCAGGAAGAAGGCTACATAGGAAGCTTCGAGATGGTGGACGACGGAAAGTCCGGCACGTTTCGGGTGGAAATGATAGGCAAGATAAACAATTCCCGTGCCATAAGGCCGCGCTTCTCGTCGCGCAGCAACAATTACGAGAAGTGGGAGCGCAGATACCTTCCGTCGCGCGGCATAGGCATACTCATAGTTTCCACGGCTTCGGGCATGATGACGCAGAAAAAGGCGCGGGACGCGGTAATCGGCGGAAAGCTGCTGGCATATGTATACTGATAAAATGAGAAAAGTAA
>JACQIE010000027.1 GCA_016198645.1 Candidatus Aenigmatarchaeota archaeon
ATAATATGGCATGCGACGCGTTCGGAGAACGCGGGTATTGGGATACACGGCACAGCGAAGCTGCGGGGTATGGATACGACGCGATGAGAACTGGCGTGCACAACAATCCATAATATGGGATACGCACTTGCGAACGAAGTGAGCGAGGGGTATTATTATGACGAGAGATGAAATAAAGGGCCACATAATATCGTTGTCCGTCGTGTCAGTGGGCATATGGATAGTCATGCAGTTGAGCAAATCTTACGTGTCCTCAACGAACTTGCTCGGCATTCCCGCAACGCTCAGCGTGTCTATTGACTCGCTTGGGTTATTGCTGCTTTACGGCACGGGCGCGCTGCTGGCGCTGCTTCTCGTGGCTTACGTGCTCTCTAAACCGGCGGGCGGAACAGAAGCATCCACACAAGACCGGCAACGATGAAGCTCACGAGGCCGCTTGTTATGCGAAGCAGCTTGTGGTCCATCACGTCAAATTCTTCCTTTGACTGGGATATAAACATCCTCGCGATTCCCAGAACGTCTTTAAGCGCCATGAATAAGAATAGACTTGAAGATATATAAGATTTTCAGCACGAAGGGCTTTGCACGAAAAGTAAGGGTATCACATGCCATCCTGCTTTAGCAAGTGGATGAGACAAAGACATGTTAGTGAACCATTTCCTGACTAAACGGTAAACAAGTACAGCCGAAGGCAACCCACTACCGCAAAAATCGAACAATGCGTTAAAAGTCCTTTCCCTTCCACTTTCCTAACGTCCGCTTTTGCAAGGACGCACAACTGTGCGTCAAGTTGCTCAAAGACACAAATGCGCGGCAGCTTCGCTTTTGCCGCCGTCCTTCAATAGTGGGATTATTCACAACTTCTTTATCTTGCCCGGCTTCGGCTCAAAGCACGAGCCTTCATCGAGCAGTTCTTGCACCGCCGCGTCTATAGCGTCTTCGCCCAGCCCGGACTTTGCGATTATCACGGCGTATTCGCATCCCTCGCCCGCGTCGTTTTCGGCTATTATCTTGAGCAGCGCGTCCTTCGGCGACTCCTTTTCCTCGTCTGTTGGCATTGATGCAAGTATTGCTTCCGTCTCTTCCGGTTCCATGCCGTAGCGCTCCTGCATTATCTTCTTCAGCTCGTCCGCATCCGCTGTGCTTTTCTGCGCTTCTATGACGGCGCGCCTTTTTTCGTCCACGGCTTTGCGTTGTACACGCAGCTCTGCCATCCTCAACGTTTCAGTATTAGGGTCGTCCTGCTTGGCAACGACTTCCGGATTTATGTAAATCTCGCCCTGATACTCCTTCACCTTTCCTATGACGTCCACGATGTCGCCCTGCGACGTGCTTTCGAAGAAAGAGGACGAAAAAGCTTTGGACCGTATCGTGTCCGTGCCGTCATCCAACGTCAGCGAGGAGAACTTACCGCTCTCGGCAACGAACTTATCTACGACTGTGGCCATTATCCTTACGCGCGACAGCCTCATGCCGTCCGGACTTATCACGTAACTGGGATTGAATCCTTCCTGCTTCACGAACCTGCCTCTGGTCACGTCCGCGATGCACGTCTTCACCGCAGTCAGTCTTTTGTTTTCCATACCGATATTATATCACCTAAACCTTTTTAATGAAACCATGGCGGACCTCAAACAGCGAGCCGTCCGCTTTCATCTTGTCTATTATCTCCTCGGCGTTTGCCACGCCCTGCTCTTCCGCAGCGGCTTTCACGTCTTCAACGGGAATATCTTTCATCTTCTTCTGCAGCGAATCTATTATGTCCGCTATCACGTGTATCTTTCTTCTTTTCGTGGAAGACACACCCGACTCCGTCAAATCAATGTCAAACTTGCCCGATTCGTAGTCCCAGCCGAGTTGCGACAGCGAATATTTCATCAGCTTTATCGAGCGCTCCGCGTCCTGCGCCGACATCTTGTCCGAGAGCCTTATCTTCGCCGACGCCTCGGCAAGCCGCAGCAGTGCCTCGTACTGGCGCAGCGTTATTCCGACCGGTGCGTTCTCTCCCGCGCCTCCGGGATTGCGCATCTCCACGTAGAACGCCTTGAGCGTGTCAGACGAGTCTTTCGTCAGCTCAACGCTCGTTATCTTCTGCTTGGCATAGGCTATGTATTTTTTGAGCAACTTGTGCGATATGGCCGGCTCCACCATTTCCGGCGTGATGCGCGACATGGCTATATGCTCTGCCAGTCTTTCGTCTACGTTCCTGTCCGGCCTGTCCAGCAGCGCGAACTTTAAGTCAAATCGCGAAAGCAGAGTTTCCGGTATCTGTATCTGCTCAATTATCGGCGTGTACCTGTCAAAGCGGCTCAGTTTCGGATTCGCTCCGGCCAGCACGGCAGTCTGCGCGGGCAACGTGGCAACGATGGACGCCTTCGCGATGCTCACAGATTCTATGCTCATCGCTTCGTGCATCGCTATCTGGTCGTCGCGGCTCATCTTGTCAAACTCGTCTATGGCGATAACGGACTTGTTCGCGAGTATCAGCGCTCCCGCTTCAAGCAGCCACCCGCCCATTATCTCGTCCTTCCGCACGGACGCGGTTAACCCGGCCCCGGTCGCTCCCGAACCCGACACGTAACGGCCGCGTGGCATAAGGTCGGACACGAATTTCAGGAGCATCGATTTTCCCACTCCGGGATCGCCCGTCAGCAGAATGTGCACGTTGCCCCGGACGCGCGACCCGTCCGCCAGCACGTGCGGCACCCCGCCGAAAAGCTGCATCACTATCGCTTCCTTTATTTCCTTGAACCCGTAGATGCCCGGCGCGACGGAAGCCACAAGCTTGTCGTAAATGTTCGGGTCAGCCGCCATCTCTTTTATGACCTGCTCGTCCTCGGGCGTGATTTCCATGTCCTCAAATTCCGTCTCGGAAAATTCCAAGTGAACGGCTTCGAGCATCATGTCCATTTTTGTGCTCAATTTTCCCTTTATCCTCTTCGGGACTTCCTTGAGAATTCCTACTATTTTCAGGCGGTTGCCGGGGTCCGTCATCTTCTGCATCCTCGGCGTCGTGAGGTCTTCCTTTATCACCACGGCTATCTCTCCCGGCTGCTCACCCTCTGTCACTTCAAACGGCTCCACGCCCGTCAGCCACCGCACATCGTACATTTTTTTTGCAACGGCGTCAAAGTCCCCGCGCCTGCCGCATCCGCTCTCGGTATAAGGCGGCCCGCACATCGCAGGTTTTTGGACTATGCTGGATTCCTGCTTCACCGTCATCTTCGCGTGGCAGTCCGGGCATTCAAAAATCACTTCATATATCTGCGGCTTCACTTCCGTGGCGGATTTTATCACGGCGTCCACGCACCAGAGCTTTCCCATATGCTTTGCGCGAAGGTTTCGTATCCTTATGTTTCGGCGGTCCGGTAAATTCTTTATCCTCACGTTCACCGGCGCCTCGCCTATGCGCTTCGCCGCCTCGCGGAAAGATTCCATAATTTCGTCCGGATTCTCCAGCAGCATCTCGCCGGTTATGGGGTCGTAGCGGTCGAATACCGCAAAATCCACGACGAGCGCGCTCTCCCCATTTACCGCTTTGTATATGTCCGTGGAGCAGTTTTCATAAAGAAATTCGTATATTTTCGTTGTTATCTCTTCAGAAGACATGCGATAATAATCTTCCGAATATTTTTATACTGCGTTCCAGAAGAAATGGAGGTCAGTTATAAAGGTTATCGCTCTTTCCCGCCATCTTAAAGGCATAGTAAAGAAACGCCGCCAGCACGAGTATCGCCGCGCCCGCAAGCATTATCGGGTCAACGTTCGCTGGCAGGCTTATGCCCGTTTTGTTCGCGCCGGGCGCGGCGCAGTCCGAAGGGCACGATTCGGATGTTTCAACGCCACGACAAACATTATCGCCGCAAAAATCCGAAAAATGCCCGACAGGAATCTCAAGTATAGCAGAACCTGAATTATCATAAATGGCAATCGTTTTTCCGGCAGCGAAAAACGGCACGAGCAGTACGGTGCTGTCACTGACAGATTCGGAAACAGAACCGGAATCAGCGCCAAAATTCTCCGAGTGTAGTGTGGAACGGAAACTGAAATAGGACGAGTAAAGCACACTGCCTTCGCCGTCTACCAGTTCAACGCGATAATCCATGAAATCGGAAGGTGAAACAGGAGCAGCGCCGGGTATGACAGCGGCATCGCCGGCAAGCAAACCGGTATCAGAGCGATTCACCGTGAAGTAGTAGACCTTTTCGTCTGCGGCGTGAACGCCACCGGAAAGAATGACAATAACAAGCATAATTACGAATATCCTCATTTCAAACCGCCTCCGATGTTAACGGGCTTGGAAAGCCACGGATTATATTTGACATTTCCAACTATCAAACTCTTAAACTTAGACTCGTCTGCAGACCCGAACCAGTTGTTGGCGACAGAAATTTTGCTCGATGAATCAGCGTGAATCAGCTTTAAGCATGTCCCGCATTCAAAGTTATTACTGGAAATAGTCACGGAACCCGTATTTTCAATCCGGATAGCGGAATCTTTATTGCGGCTGAAAATATTGTTTGTAATATAATAATCGGTAGATTCCGAGGACTCATAGCCCCGTTCAGGCGTGCCACTAAATATATTGATTCCATTGGTACCTTGAGACAGGTCGTTATTCTTTATGATGAAGCCAGACCCACGGTCAGCAGCGATGCCATCCTGCAGGCTGCCAATGGCGGTATTGCCGTCAACAAGAATATTCTTACTGTAGCTCAGCCAGAAACCATAGTTGCTGTATGAAGCTACATTGTCAACAAACTTATTGTTCGCATTAAAAACGTCCTCAAACGCATTATGCGGGCTGTAAGAGGCGTCATTATTGGCGATGTAATTGGAAGTGCTCGGAAGGCCGTTTTTCCCGTCAATGAACAGGCCATCGCCACTGTGGCGCATATTGTTATTAGTTATCGCGTTATCGTTCGAAGAAGACACGAGTAACATGGCAGCGGTATCGCAACCGCAGCCGATTTTATCCGAATCCAATCCCGCCGCCTTGCAGAGTAGGCTTGGGCTGTCGGCATCGCACGCCCTGAGCGTATGGCTGAAATCATTCCCGTCGATAGTATTCCCCGCCGAATGATATAGTTTGATGCCCCAGCCGGCGTTGTGGTCAGCTTTATTTTCCCGAACCTCAACGTTCTTAACGTCAATAAAGCTCAATCCGTCCTGCTGATTCCGGAGAACGTTGCCGCGCACAAGTCCGCCGTTCACGTTCTCAAACAGGATGCCGCCGCCGTAAGGTTCACGTCTCAAAATATCAAGGAAAGCAGAGCTGTCAACCAGCTTAAAGTTACCCGAAAAATCACTATCCAGAACTTTAACGTTGTTCGAGTCCTTTGCATAAAGCCCGTAGGAATATCCGGAAGCCTTGCAGTTTCTGATTTCAACATTGCTGGCGCCGGCAATCTTAATGCCATATCCTGAAGACTTTTCACCGACGAGCGAAGCGCCGTCACAATCAAGCAATACGTTGTCAGTAGCGATGACAATCTGCGGAGGCACGCCACCAGCGGCTCGGTAAACGTCCTTGCAGATTTTAGTGTCTTTGGAAACCACGAGAACTCCAGCGACGGCTTCGCAACTGCCGTCCTTCGGAACAGGCAGTTCAACAGCAGGCAATTTTGAAATACATGCGCTATATGCCCCGCCATTCCGCTTGTTCCAATCAGTGCAGAATGCCACATCGTCGCCGCCTTTCACCCCGGAGTAACAGCACTGTAGAACAGCTTCGATATGCCGTTTTGAAACGTCGTTGAACTCACGGACGGCGGCATCACCCATAATACTATGCTTTGAAGACCTAAAGCCCTGCTGGCCGTCGCAACCGTAATAACAGGCAGCGCCGGATTCGCAGCTACTCGCAAAGCTGACGTCGCTAGCATATGCATTGATAGAATACGGGAAGCTGCATACATCGGTATTGCCGGTTCTTGTCCAAACGCAATTCACATCCACATTACGCCAGCCAGCCACGCCCTCAACGTTGAAGCTATAGGAATATTTCATCGTTTCGCAGGACGTCTTGTCCGCCAACTTGTAACATTCAGGAATCTTGAGATTGGCAGAGGTCGAACACCACTTCGGGCATGCGGCAACGTCGCAGTTAGGTGCATTCGTATCTGAAATTCTTTTAGGCGCGTCATATTCATCGGCAAGATTGCCAAAGGTATGCCCGAACTCGTGAAGAGTCAGCACCTCTGTACCAGGCGATGACGATTGCCCGGTCGCCTGAAAGCTGCCGGATCTCTCGAAGCTATACCCCGTTTCCTTCAAAGAGTTCTTGTCAAGCACAAGAACATCGTCATAAAAGCCGCAGGACGAACTGACTAGGGACTTATAGTGGTCTTTACAGTTCTTTGCATTACTATATGAGCAGTCAAAAGGCTGCGGGTTCGGCAAATACCATACGTTGAACATGTAGGCGTGCGAAGCAAAAGGCTCCTTGGAGAGCAGATAATTGAAGTGACGAGGCAGGATGTTCGCAGCGAAATTAGCAAGTTCACTATTCTCGTAATTATTCGGGACGAATACGAGGTCGATCTTTTCCGAAGAGCTGCCCCTATTCACGACTTTAACGCAACCGCTGCCTGGTTCGGTAACGGTGAAAACCGCGGCGTTTTTAAGAGTTTTATCGCCGACGGCGACGTCAACAAAATAACTGCCGGAAGCCGCGCCTTTTGTGTCAATGACATTCGTATAGGTGCCATCGTCCTTTACAGCGTCGCCGCTGCTTTCGTCGTCAAGAAGCGCAACAGGCGACGAAACGGCGCCGGAGGAATCTCTTATAGTGAACTTCAGGGCATGGCCTTTGATGAACGAAGACTTTATCGTAAAAATAGAGCCGGCTTGGGCGGATGACGGATAGACGGAAACCGTGGGTCTGGGCAGCACCGTGACGGTTTTGATTGGCGATATTCGGACTATAATTTTCGATTCGTCGCCATTTTCTAAAGTCTACGCCATATCTTCAAAGGCAATGCTATACTCTATGGTGTCTATCCCTGGGGCTATACGTGTCTTAAGTTCC
>JACQIE010000029.1 GCA_016198645.1 Candidatus Aenigmatarchaeota archaeon
GTCCTTTCCTTCTCTTTACTAACGCCCGCCACGATACTGTATGACGCACAGCTGTGCGTCAAGTTGCTTGTGGCGGGTAGTTTACAGTCGGCGAAAACGCCAAAACAAGTAAAGACGAGATTCATCGAAATCCATGCATCTCAAGAATCCGTTTTCTTACCAACAGCCGCCGTAAAAATCAAATGCTACTTTGTCGTCGTGGTCGTCGTGCTTGGGCAGTACGTCTGGCAGCAGATGTTTATGCAGCTCTGGCCCGCCTCGCCGGAGCCCGCGCATGTCGCGGCTTTCGTAGTTGCGCATGCAATGTTAAGCTCTTTGAGTTTTTCTCCCTGCGCAGTTTTGAAAGTTTCGTCATCTCCGGCTGCTATATTCTTGCCCGATTTAAATGCAACGAGACTGCAGTCTTTGTACTGCGAAAGCTCCCCGCACACGCTTGCGATGGTTTGCTGCGCCTTTATCGCGTCCGCTCCAGGCGTGAACGTACCGAAGAAGAAGAACACCAGCGCGCCCAATACCAGTACCGCCAGGATGAGCATGACCACCGAATCCATGGGCAGCGAAGAACCCTTCATCGTAGTAAATTACGGCGGGCGCTTAAAAAGCTGCGAGTAGTGATGTTTACGCGCAAGTTCCCTGTTCTAACAGAACAGATAAAGAGCGAAAAGGAGTCCGCCGAGAACAGAAAGCCGCCCTTTTCATGCCATATCATTTACTGCAGTCGTTCAGAAATTACTGTTCTCTAAGAATGGCTGCCATTTGCGCGGGTGAGATGATTTCTATGCCCATGAAATTCCCGATTCTTTTCAAGTCTTTGTCGCCAGACACTATGTAATCTGCGTCGCCTTCTACAGCCGCTTCCAGAAACTTGTTGTCGGAAGGGTCTTCCTTTATGACATAAAATTTCTGCTTAGGTTCGACAACGTTTCCTTTCCAGATAAAGAATGCATTAAGCACTTCTATATCGTGCCGCGGAGCGTGAAATTTTTCCAGCATGACGCGCTGGAATTCGTCAAGAATCTCAAAAGAAACGATAAGCCGTATTTTCTCGCTCCTCCAACTGTCCAGAATGAACGCAGATGCATGTCAGCCGCCTCTTCTTGTATCGCGCACTGCCTTGTCAACCTTTCGTTCAGTAATGCCTTTCTCCTTGCCGTATTTTCTCAAACTGCTTAGTGCTTTGTCAAATTCTTCCCACTTCGGTGGTTTAAGCTTCTTTAATATTATAGTATCATCCATGCCTATGATGGCAAACTTGGAGCCTTCCCCAAGATTCATTTTCTCCCTGAGTTCCTGCGGTATCACTATCTGGCCCCTGCTTGACATTTTTGTTACCTCAAATTCCTGCCCCATTCCAACCACCTGTATATAATCTTACTAATAAGATTTATATACTTATCTTATTTACATTTCTTAACCAGACGGTGAACGACTAAAGCCGAAACCAATCCTGCCATAACCGTGCGCTAAAGTCCTTTCATGCCTTTTTCACAACGCCCCCGAAAGCCGCTCCGTTTGACGCGCCATTTGCGTATTCCTATGCCGCAAGTCATGCCGAACAGCGCTGCACGGATTTTTTCGCCTTGCACTCGCCGGCTTCGTAGAATCCGAGGCACGTGCCGTCGCTGGCTGCGAAGGCGCACTCCCCTTCTTTTGCATAAGCCGTGCATTCTTCCACACTCTGGAGTGAGCCGCCGAACGCGGCGCAGCACACCGGGCTGTCTTTCTCTGAGGATGAACAGAAGTAATAGCCCGCGCACGCATAATCGCCTATGCGCGCCGTGTCGGTGCTCCATCCCTGCCCGCACGTGTAAAGTCTGCCCGAGTCGCACAGCGCATCGCCGTTCGTGTTCAGCATGAACAGCCCGTCGTAGGAAGAGCAAGTGAGCACGTCCTGCGAGCCCTGCGTTCCCGCATTAAGATACAACGGCATCTCTAAAAACGACGTGCCGTCAAAATACCTGCCGTATTTTTTCTCTTCTATGAGAGCACTTATCGCGTAATTCAGTGACAGCCCGGTTGCGCCCTGTGTCGGGCCCAGCGAAGCGCGGTTCCCCACGACTTTCACGCTCACGTCCGGCGTTGCGGATTGCAACGCATAGCCGTTGAGCAGCACTTCAGCAGCGCTTTCGTAGCTTGGTCGCGCGCTCGCGCCCGGCACGTAATGCAGGAATGCGGTTTTGCGTCCCGCTTTGCCGATTACCGAGCCGGCGTCCACGAGCTTTCCGAAAGCCGTGCTCATTGAAACGGACGTCACCACGTCGTTGAGTGCGTGCGCCTGCAGGAAGTCAGCGGAAACCTTGTCCGCAGCTTCCAGCAAAACCGACGAGTCGCCTATCGTGAATTTCGTAGACAACGTCTCGATTTTAACGTCCGAGCGGTCTATTTGGATGGTCAGTGGTTTGCCTATATTCTTCGCCGCTTCCGCGAGCCTGCCTTCCACAAAGGCGCGGTCAACAGCCGCCCAGTCCCACGTTTCCGATTCCTTCGCGACGCCCAGCAACGTTTGAGACAGCGCCACTTTCCAGAATGTGTTCAGCGATATCTCCGATGCGGTAAGCGCATTTTTCACGTGGTAGAGCTTCATTTCTTCCAGAGCTATGGTGACGTCCCTGCCGCTGTTGAAGATTATCAGCGCAATAAGCAGGCTGGTGAACGCCACCATGGCTATCACTAAGAATATCGTTTGCAGCATCACACCCTCACCCTTAATCACTCGTTCTCACCACCAAAATCCCGCTTTTTTCGCCGTAGAAAAGCGGTATTTCCGCGTCCCCGACCTTGCCGATGTCTTTCAGCACATCCGGGTTCGTTGAGCAGCAGTGCTGCGTCTTCCCATTGTTCACATATTTACAGTTGCCGTCCAGCGAAACCTCGCTTTGCGAGCACGGCCGCGCCTGGCATACGCCCGACTCGCCGATGCCGCACTTCACGACCTTCATCTTCTCCGCGTTCGGTATCTTTTCCTGCTCGTCAAGCCAATCGAAATATTCAATCTCCGTCGCAGGCGCGCAGCATAGCAGCCCGAACCCACACCCGTTTCGTCCCACGTCCGTTATAATTTTTCTGCCGACGTCGCATCTTCCGACATACACGCCGTTGTCATACTGCCCCGGATTCGCCATGCAGACTCCCTGCAGGTTGGAGCCGCATCTTGTGACGCTGGAGCCGAACTGGACAAGCGCCTCGTCTTTCCCGGTTTTTATGAATATCTCGTAGTAGTTGAGCCTGTATTTGTCCAGAAGCTCCTTGAGTTTTCCTGCTAGGTATTCCTTGTCGCTGTCGCTCATGCCGCCCGACAGTAGAGCCTCATAAGCGTAGTCCATGAGAGTCTTTCCACCCGTGTCATAGTGCGACAGCACGCTCGCTATGGCATAAGGCGTGTTATACGTGTCCACGTAGTTTATCGCATATGCCGCCTGCGCAGGTCCGACAGGGCAGAACGGGAAGAATGTGCATATCATTATGGCGAGTATTATCAGCAGCGCCACGAGCGCGACAATCGCCACTATGACCGTTCCGATATAAGACGTCGCGAATCCCTTCATTCCAGCTCAAGCTCCTTGTCGTCTATGCACAACGCTATGGTTTTCATCTCGTCTCTCGTCGTTGCGACGATGTCCGGGGATATGTCTCCGCACCTCACGGCGCTCGTTGTCTCTTTCACAGGTATGGCAGCAAAAGTCGTATCCCTCCCGACTTCCTTTATGCCATACTTATATTTCATCCTGAATCCGTCAAACGGAGCGCTTATTTTTCTGCACACGCCCATTGGCTCGCCCTTATCATCAACAGCACACAACTCACCGTTCTTTTGCGCGAGCCTTATGTCGTAGTAAACGTTGCTGCCGCCGATTCCGTCTCTGACTTCCAGCTCTGCGAAAAGGGCGTCCTGGCTGGTAAGCGTATGGCTTAACGCCTGCCTCCGGCCGCTTTCACGTACCGATTCCAGCAGGCAGGAAAGCTGGGTGAGCAGCGTTTCATGAACGGTTATCTTCATTTTTCCCGTATATTCAACGTAGCTGCCGCCCTCGTGCTTCAGCCCTACGGGGAATTCGCGCGATGCTTTCAAATATTTTTCAAGCGTTGGCTGCTGTTCCATGCCGAATTCCCACCTCTGCCCGTTGGACGATTCAATTTCAGCCGTGTAGCCGTAAGAGCAGTGCCGCGCAAACGGCTCGTCCCCCATCTTGTATTTGCCCAGTTCTTCTATCACGAGTATTCCATACCCGTCAGATGCCTCGCTGGCAAGTATGGTTTCGCCCACTTCTCTTGCCACCTTGTCCGCATAGTCCAGTTCAGATGTGCGGAAGATTAGTATGAAAGCGACAGTCACGCCTATGACAAAAGCGAGGAATGCGAACATCCTGACGAGCTGAAACAGCACATCGCCGAACATGAGCGGGGTTTCAGCCATTTACACACCCTTCGCTGATATAACGCCGCCCTGTTTCGTGAGTCGTATACCCTTTATTTTGCCGCATTCAAGCTCTGCCGGAATTATCCTGTTTGCCGCCGACTCTATGATACCGACGGACGCCATGCCTTTCTTGCCAAGATTCACAGTTACCTGCCTGCCTATGTTTATCGTGCAATCGCCGTCAGGCATATTCTGATAGT
Organism: Candidatus Aenigmatarchaeota archaeon; assembly: GCA_016198645.1. GTDB lineage: Archaea > Aenigmatarchaeota > Aenigmatarchaeia > GW2011-AR5 > GW2011-AR5 > JACQID01. The sequence goes on from JACQIE010000029.1 coordinate 4,618, forward strand.
CATACGAGACATCGCCCGGCGTTGCCTGCATGATGTTTATCGCTCCGGATATCTCGCTGGCGTAGCTTTTAGCCGCCGTCCGCGCCGCTTCAGCAGCATTCCTGTTTATCGGGCTGAACGCGGCTATTATCATTATCGAAGTTACGAGCAGCATAGCGACAAGCATCATTACCATGCCTTTCATGGTTATTTCTTGGCGCGGAAGATAAAAATAGGTTTTTCACGAGCTCCACGGCCAGTACCAGACATTGGCTACGATGTTCAACAGTTTCGTTTTGAATTCGTTCGCGATGGAAACTATATCCTTTGTGGTGAGAAGAACAGTGTTCTCGGACAGCCATGTCGAGTAGACGTCTACCGGATGCGGCCCCGTGTAGCCGCTAAGTTTGAGCGGTGCCGTCAGCAAAGGCGAGGTGGTGTAGCAGCCATCCCGTTTATTGATTTTTACCACAGCGCATTTGAACGATTTTTCAGGAATGCCGGGCGCATTCCCTATGCCGTCAATGCAGGAATTGTGCTTGTCTACGGTGGAAGTAAACGTCTTGCTCTTATCATCATACTCATATACGGAATACGTGGCGAGCTTGCAGTGGCAATCCTCAACGTTGACAGTTACGTCGGCTTTGCACGGGCTGTTGAGGTAAAAATCGCTGTGCTTGCTGTCCGCGAGAGATTTCAGGTTATTATTTATTAACTGTATATAATCTATCACGCCTTTGCACTCTTTGAGCGGGTAAGCGTATATCCCGCTCTTCGTCTTCACGCACAGGTTGCCGTCGCCGCAGGACATGTATTTTGCCGACGTTTTGCCGAGCGCGTCCGGCTGGTAGTTCAGCAAGTAATATTCGTCATTTTTCCATTCGCCGGTGACCGGGGATTTCTTGTCCTTGGGCGGTTCGAGCGTGAGCATGTTAAGCCCCGTCGCAAGCTTAACGTTGTTGATTATCACATCCACCGCCGCGCCGCCCGGCGCGGTGATGGTGGAGCGGAACGCAGCAGCCTGCTCCGTCGTAAAGGATTGCCCGCTCATCTGCGTGAATATCCGGTCGTTCATTTTTCCGTTTAAGTAGGTTTCCCAGCTTATCGCCTCGCCGACAGGAAACTGCTCATAGTATATGAGATAGCTCGGGTCGCCTTTTTGGATTATGCTCAGCATCGCCTGGTGGAGAAACGTCATGCCCGTTTCCGGCAGCGCCACGTTTTGCAGTTCAATGGGCTTGCCATAGAAGCACGCCTCGTTGAGGGCGCTTCGCAGCGTTTCAGCCGTTGCGAAGGTTATCTGGTCGTAAGGCTTTACCGCGAATATTATGCTCACGAGCAGCGCAATGCCCGTGACGACAAAGAGCAGCCCTATGCCGACATCCATGACCAGTTCCATCGTCTGGCTCATTGGAGCGCACCCTTTAACGCGCTCCAGATGTCAACATTGGATTGCGCAAGAAACGCAAGTAGCGCGACGAGTATGATTACCATCATGATTATGCTCACCACGACTTCCGTCTGATTCACGTCATCCCACCCTGAACAGGCTCATTATTTTGTCTCCCAAAAAATCCGCGTCCGGCGCGAAGACTTTCATCATTATCATGAATATGATTCCCATTATAATCAGCGCCCACAATATGTCGCCGGGTTTCTCCACTGCGTCAGCAATAGACATAATCAGATTATCATCGCCCGGTATTAATCTTTTCCGCGTCAGTCGCCGTCTATGCTCGTTTCGGGCTCTGACCATAAGCCGTTCAGGCACACGTAAGTCATGCCATCGGCCTTCGCTACCCGCCCTTCGTCGCACGTTTCCCAGAATCCGGAGTCGTCGCAGAGCAGTTCCGTTTTTGGAAGCCACGAGTGCTTCCCGCTGCTCTCCGCCAGCAAGTCGCACCCGCTCGTGCACTTGTCGCTTGCCGCGTTCGTGTAGGGCGCGCCGCCGAGCGCTTCCTTGTCGTCGTCCGGATTGAGGCTTGCCTTCTTATTACCCGCGTAGGTGGCGTAATCCTTCGTTGCGCCGCACTTGCTTAGCAGGCCGGAGCAGAGCGAACCCGAAGCCTTGATTTTTCCTCCCGGCGCCACAGTCCACGTTGACTTTTCATCAAATCCGGCGCTTTCTTCGTTCACGGCGTTAACGGTGCACTTGCCTTCTGCGCCGCTCCCTTTGGAGAACCGGAATTCCCATATCTCTATCGGCGCATCGCCCGGGTCGGCTTTCACGGAAAGCGTCCTTGCTTTCGTGGGGTCAATGCATTCGTTATAAGGCATCCACGAGCATTTGCTGCCCGTGACTGCGCATGGACCGCACTGTGCTATACTGTTAATCTTCGAGCAGTCCTCCACTATAGTGCATCCATTGCAGGAGCCATCGTAATAGCAGAGTCCGAAAGACGTTGAAACGTTAACGCACGAGTCGTAGTTATAAAGCTTGCATACTCCTTGGTTGCATTTCTGGTTGTTGATTATCGTTGCAGGTATGTCAAACGCGCTAAGGTAGCTCGCTGCGCAGGCGTTCAGCACGTCCACGGACGTCGCGTCCCTGCCCTCCTTCGTTTTCACGGCGTGGTTTTCTATTGGAAAATTGTTCGTCACGCACGTTGACTCCCGCCACAGCGTCACGCGGGCGAACACTTTCGGGGTTCCGATTTTCTTCGGGTCGAATTTCTGGACGGCGTACAGTCCCGTTTTCGCGTCGTGCGTGGTGTAAAGGAACGAATTGTCATTGCCTTCCCATGCGCCTGAAGACTTGCTTAACGCTATCAGCGAATGCCCGGTCTTCGGCCCGGCGAACTCAGCGAATGCGCGGAACTTTATTTCTTCTTCCGCAGAGTTGAGCGAAACGCCTTTCATGTCAATCTCATAAGAGTATTTGCCGCCGTCTTCTTTGCACGTGAAGCCCGGCTTTGTGTCTATTGAGCCTTTCAATATTCCCGGCTCAAAGTTTTTGATAAAATTGTCGGTCTCGCCGCTTGATGCTTCGGCGCTCCGGTTGCCTATCATTGTCAATACCACGATGACAGCAAGAGCCACTATGATTTCCAGAAGATGCCCGGACATAAGGCTGCTCATGCATTCTCACCCGGCAGTCTCACGTTCATCGTGTATTCCCCGAGAAAATCGCCGTAGCACGTCGTCGCCAGTTCGTTGTAGTTTCGCGCCTGGTCCGCGCACGATGGCTCCTGCGTCTTTTCCCAGAAGCTTATATACATCTCCTCCCCGTGTTCAGTGACAGCCCCGTTTTTGGCGCTTGCCACTATGGCTGCGCCATTGCCGCAGTCAATGCTTTTGATGCCTATATTCAATGAGCCGCCGCACATATTAATCTCCGTCTTGCAGTCGTATTCCTCCCCGCATTCCCGCAGCCTCGCGAGCTTCGTCTCCTTGCCGCACGTGGCAATGAACGACGCCCAGCAGATGCCGTTCCCGAACACGGGAATTTTGCCGAGCAGGCTCTCGCCCGTTTTCTCAAGCTTCAGGGCGAACGACTTGTCCAGTATCAGGGTTTCCCGTTCTCTCACGACGTTGTCGTAAGGGCTGGAAACTTCGCGCATGGGCGGCTCGTCGCTTATTATGCTCACTGACGCGGCTATGGAAAATCCGCTTTTGCCTTCATTGTCTTTTGATACAGAGAAATGGCCCTTGTCTTCTATCGTTGCCCGCGCCGTCTGCCCCTTGAACGTCACGAATGCCTCCACGTCTATCTTGCCCGCCGCGCCTTCGTGATAGTCTCCTTTATACTCTCCCACAAGAGCGGCTTTTACGTCATATACGTATCCGCTTCCCGTTTTTGCCACCGCTATCTGCGGCGCCGGCGGAAGCGTGACGATAACGTCGTTCCTGCTTTGCCTCTCAGCTACTGCTCTGTTCATGAGGTCCGGGAAGAGCACCGAGAGCATGACAATCGCCCCCAGCACCACGAAGACGCTTATGAGAAGCTCATGCGGTAAATCCATAAGATATCAGAGCATCCATACGCCGGCGAAGAGAGAAGCTATCGTGCCGGACCCGCCGGTGACTTTCGCCCAGATCAGTGCGAGAATGCCGAATCCTAATAGAACCATGAGTATCATTATCATCGGGCTCATAGCGTAGCCTTTTTTCATATTTTTCATAGATAATCACGGAAATATGTTGCAGCTGCATACAGCAGGAAAGCGACCACAAGGAGCCACATTATCATCTCCACAGGATATTCTTCCTTGGACGCCGCTTCATCCATTTCCTTACTTGCACGTGCAACAATTAAAACTTTCACTGACAAGATAAACCGTGATATCGTTCCTTTTGCAGTCGCTCTGGTTCATCCTGCCGGCATATATAGCTAATTCCTCCCCTGTGATATCCAAGGGTAAGCATCCTCTGGATTTCCACGCCTTTTTGGGCAAGAACCGCCTTCTCGGTGACGGCAAAACTATTGAAGGCTCGGCAACGGGCATAGCCTTCGGCACGCTCGCAGGCACGCTGCAAATACTTCTGCAGCCCTATGCGCCCGATAACTTCGTTACGATGACCGCAGAGCTGGCTTTTCTCCTTGCGTTCGGCGCCATAGCCGGCGACATCGTGGGCGCCTTCATCAAACGCCGGTTAGGCATCGCCCGCGGCGCGTCCGCCCCGCTGCTCGACCAGCTGGATTTTTTAATAGTCTCGCTCACGTTAAGCACACTCGTCGTCTCAATGCCCTACGAAGTTTACATCGTGCTATTTCTGATAACGCCCGTCGTCCACCTCTCGGCGAATATCATAAGCCACTTTCTCAAGCTCAAGGAAGTGCCGTGGTGATACTAATGCACAGTCCCCAAAAA
>JACQIE010000005.1 GCA_016198645.1 Candidatus Aenigmatarchaeota archaeon
CGTCTATCTCGTCTATGAATATTATTGAAGGCGCGCTCTTCTCCGCCTGCTCAAATACTTTGCGCAGGTTCTCCTCTGACTCGCCATAAAATTTTGACATTACCTCCGGGCCGTTGATGACAAAAAACTTCGCGCCGCTTTCATTAGCTACAGCCTTGGCAAGCAGCGTCTTTCCCGTGCCGGGCGGCCCGTGCAAAAGTATGCCTTTCGGCGGGTCTATGCCCAGCCGGTCAAACAGCTCCGGATGCTTCAGCGGAAGCTCTATCATCTCCCTGACTTTCTTCACTTCCTCGTGCAACCCGCCCATGTCTTCGTAAGTGACTTCCGGTATTTTCCCCTCTTCTATGGGAGCCGTGGCTTGCGGCAGAAGCTCAACGTCCGTAGCTCTGGTTATCCGCACTATACCTTTCGGCTCCGTGCTTACGACAACGAACTTTTCGTCGCCGAACGGCGTGAACATGAAATCGCCGAAGTCCATCCCGAAGAATTGCTCAAACAGAGAGTTTTGGGCGCGCCTGTCCTGCACAACGGGATTGGGTATTATTATGTCGCCCGTCATTACCGGCCTCACGAGCAGGTTCTGCTTCAGCAGGTTGCCGCCCATATGGATTACGATTCCCTTGCGCGCCGGCGCAACGGTGACGCTTTTCGCTTCCTTTGCATCGGCTTTGCGTATCTTGACCGACTCTCCGATGCCTGCGGCGCAATTTCTTCTTTCCAGCCCGTCCATCCTCACGATGTCCAGCCCCACGTCCGCCGGATATGCGCGGACCGCGATGGCGCCGGTCTTGCGCTTGCCCTCCACTTCGACTATGTCGCCCTCGTTTATTCCCAGCGTCCTTATGTCCTTGGACGACAAACGGATTATTCCTCGGCCGAAGTCCGCCCGCTCCGTAAGCTCGCCGATATTAAGTGTGACTTCTTCCATAGTCAATCATTCCCTCCGTGGTTTATAAATCTTCGCCCGCCTTTCGCCATGAACTCCATCATTTCGTAATCAACCTTGTCCTGCCATTCGTCAAAAAATCGCTCCATCAGCCGCATGTGCTCCCGCGCCACGAGAAAAACAGAGTCTGCTATTTTCTCGTGCGGCACCGTATCCAGCAGCCCCTCGCGCCGATATTCATAACGTTTGCCGTTGCGCGGCACTACCTGCGTCCAGCCGTGCAGTTTTCTGAAGAAGTTTGTCCTCTCGTAATCCGACTCGAACCGTGCGGCGTTCGTATGAAATGTTATCACTACAACCTCCTTCCCCTTCCTCAGTTCTATTCTCATAGCAGCCTCTGCCCTCGTTTAGTATATCGTAATATCCTAAAAGTATTTAAAGAATGGGGCAATTTCATTAATTGCTGATTGAAGCGCATGCTTAAAGTATCCCAAGCAGCTTGACTTCCTTCAGCTCCTTTTCTTTTATCTCAAATTCAACGCTTTTGCCTTCTGCGATTGAGCGGTGCTTGCGGACGATGGCGATGCGGTGACCGGATGCTTCCGTTTTCTTCAGTTCTATCAGCGCTCTGGACCAGTATTTTGATATTGTCCGCGACGTTAATTCGACTTTCTCTGCGTTGCCGTCGCGCATGCTGTAAACTTGATTTGTTATTATCACCGGTATTTTCATCGTCCTTGATATTTTGGAGAGTACTGAATACTGGGTGGCGAGCTGGCGGTTAACCATATGGAAATTGTCGTCGCTTAGCTCTAAACGATAGAGCGTGACCATGGAATCAACTATTATGAGACCCGCGCCTTCTGCGCTCTTCTCCAGCCGTTGTATTTCTGCGTGCTGCTGCTTCCACGACGTGGGCTCGATGAAAAGTACGCTTTTCAATATCTCTTCGTTTCCGCCAAGCTGCGCGAAGCGCTCGCCCGAAAAAGAGCCTTCCGTATCGACGTAGATGACGCGCTTGCCCGCTTTCACCGCGGCTATGGCAGAGCATATCGCCACGTTCGTCTTCCCGGAGCCCGCGGGCCCGTAGAAATTCGTTATGGCGTCGTCCTCCACTCCGCCGGACAGGATTTTATCTATGGGCGTGTTCGTAGCGACCTTCATGGCTAAGCTATCCGCAGAAAGGTTAAAAATCGATATTAAAAGTCCGCGGGAATATTTCTTGTCATATGCGGGAATACATGAACGCTTTCATCATCATGGGCGCAATCATGCTGCTGATAACCATATCCGTGTTCGTAGGCGGATTCTTTCTTTTGCTGCTGACTTAGGCGCCGCCGAGCATTTTCGCTATGATTGCCATTCTCACGGGCACGCCGTTTGCCGCCTGCACGAAGGGGATGACGCGCTTGTCCGCGTCTATTTCAACGTTCATCTCGTTCACGCGCGGCAGCGGATGCATTATCCGGCAATGCGGCGGCAGCACCGACAGCAACGTCGAGTCAACAACGTAACTTCCCTTCTCCCCGTTAAGCCGCTCCTTTTGTATCCGCGTGCAATAGACGGCATCCGGCTTTGTTTCCGCAAGCGCTTCGCGCAACTGGCTGATGTCGTAACGCCCCGCCTCCATGCTTTTCATGTCACTTGGCAGCGAGAGCGATGCAGGCGCTATGGAAAAAATCTCGTTGCCGCTGAACTTGGAAAGAAGCTGCATCAGCGAATGTACTGTCCTTCCGTATTTCAGGTCGCCGATGAACGCGACTTTCAGGTTGTCAAGCCTTCCAATCTCTTCCTTTATCGTGAAAGCGTCCGTCAGCATCTGCGTCGGATGCTCGTTCGAGCCGTCGCCGCCGCTTATGACAGGCACGCCCGCCGCTTTCGTATATTCCTGCATCCTGCCGCTTTCGTTGTCGCGTATCACCGCTATATCCGCATAGCTGGAAAGTATCCTTATCGTGTCCTTCTTCGTCTCGCCTTTTTCCCTGGAAGAGCCTGCATCCTTGTGGCTTATTACCGAGCCGCCCAAGCGGTACATCGCAGCCTGAAAGCTTTTCTCGGTCCTCGTTGACGGCTCGAAAAATATGTTTGCCAGTATTTTGCCGCTGCAAAGCCTTTCCGGCTTTTGCTTGAGCCGCGACGCAAGAGAAATTATTTCTTCAACGTCGGAACGGGAGAACTGTGACGCAGAAAGCAGGCTTTTCCTGTCCCACATGATTCTGACTTTGCGGGAAGCTTCAAATAGCTTTCACCTGTATGCCCGAACCGTCCAGCGCCTTGGAAAACACGTCACTGTTTCCCATGGTCGGCACGACCACTTTCGGCTTCAGCAACGCAGCCGGCCCCGCATCCGGGAGGAACGCCACATCTATGCGCTGCTTGACGAGCGGCACGGAGTCCGATGCGGGAATAAAATACACGGATTTGCCGCCAACAGAAACGTAATAGCCGTTGCCCTTGTCGCCGGTGCCTTTCTCTATCGGCACGGAACTTATTCTTACCGTGCCGTCCCTGAACGACAAAGAGTCCGTTTGCCCCATCGAGTATGTATGCCCCTGTATGCCTTCCACGCATTTTAATGGCCCTATTACGGTTGTGTTTTCATTGCTTATGCGAATCATGCTTTCCTTGTCGCAATCGTCATAGCTGAAAAAGACGTAATCCGCCACAGCCGGGCCTGCAGGGATGCCGGAAGGCTCAAAATAGATGTTTACGCCGCCCCTAGAAACGAGAAATGAATCGCCCACGCGCGACACGCTTATTCCTTCGTAGGCAAAGCCCTGCTGGACGCATCCGGCAAAGAGCAATGCCAGAAGCATAAGAGCGCTTTTCATTGGTGCCCCTCCTTCTTCCTGTGCATCGTCAGTGCGCGCTGGCTCTTCATGCCTTTACCGCACGTGCATCTGAGCTTCTCCGCCTCCTTTGAGGCTGCTATGCTCTCCTGCTTCGCCTGCTTTAAGCGATTCTTGTCCAGCCAGTCCTTCTTCGTGATGCAATTTATATCCAGGCACATCCTGAAAGGGCGTCTCCCTTGGGCATACACATGGATTATCGGCGTCTTGCATTCGCCGCATTCTTTGTCCGTGCTTATTATCGTGCCTTCGCGCGGCAGCGGAAAGCCCGTCCTGCATCCCTTTTTGTAACCGGAGCATCCGACGAAGCGCTTGCCCGTGCGCCATAGCTTGTGAACTTTCAGCGTGCCGCCGCATTGCTTGCACGTGCCGAGAATGGACTGCCTGTCCTGCGTCGCTATCACGGCTTTCGTCAGTTCGTCGCCTATTTTTTCTTCCTTCTTCTTGAAAGACGCAGAGAGCTTTTCCAGTTCTTTCCGCGCCTCGTTGAGCACGTTCTCTCTCTTCTCCTTGCCCAGTTCTATGTCTTCCATCATCCCCTCAAACATTTTTGTGAGTTTCTCCGAAACGACGTCCGGGACGTTTTTTTCCAGTATGTCCGCCAGCTGCTGCCCAAGCTCCGTGACTTCTATGCTCTTGCCGATGAGATATCCGCGGTCGTATAATATTTGCAATATCTGGGCGCGCGTGGCTTTTGTCCCGAGGCTCTTCTCTTCCATCTCCTTCAGTACAGAGCCTTGCGAATACCGCGCCGGCGGCTGCGTCTCTTTCGCGAGGCTTTCAGCTTTCACAACGGTTAACGTGTCGCCCTTGCTCATTGCCGGCAGCGCCGCGTCTTCGCGCTGCGCGTACTTCCCGTATATGGCAAGCCATCCGGCTTCTATCGTGCGCTTGCCGTGCAATATGAATTTTTCGCCACTCGCGTCCAGCACGACTTTCTGGCTTTCGCGCTTTGCCGGCTCGCCGAAGCACGAAAGAAATCTGCGGACAATCAGGTCGTAAACCTTCTTCTGCTTGTCTCCTGCCCTGACAGGCGTTTCGCCCGACGGGTATATGGCAGGATGCGCAGAGTCGCTTCTCGCCCCCTCAACCGGCTTCAGCTCTTTCGCCAAAAGAGCCGCCGAGTCCCTGGCATATTCGCGCTGCTTGGAAATCATGGTTATGATTTTCCTGTAGTTTATGTCCGGCGGCAATTTCTCCGACGAAGTTCTCGGATAAGAAATGTAGCCCGATTGGTAAAGAGACTCTGCTATGCTTAAGCCCTGCTGCGGTGAATACCCGAAGTAACGGTATATGTCCGAGAGCAGCGACGTCGTGTTGTACGGCTTCGGCGGGCTCTGGGTCATTGCTTTCTTCTCAACGCTCATGACAAGCGCTGCGCCGCTTCCCGCCTTCTTCGCTATCTTCGCGGCTTCCTCTTCCTTCCAGACCTTGTCTTTGCAGTATTCAGCCGTGAGCTCTTCTTTTCCTTTCTTCACTTTGAGCGCGATTTCCCAGAAAGGCGCGGACTTGAACGCCTTTATTTTTCTCTCGTGTTTTGCGAGCATGTGCAGCGTCGGCCCCTGGACGCGGCCGGTGGAAAGAATCCTAAAACGCTTGGCGCTTTTCTTTATCGCATTTGTGAGAGCCCGCGTCAGGTTTATTCCGTAATACCAGTCGAGATAATGCCGCGCCATTCCTGCCTCTATCAGGTTTTTGTTCAGCGCCTTCTCGGCGTGTAAGTAACTCTCTATAAGCTCTGTCTTCGTCATCGTCGAAAAGCGCATGCGCGACGCGTCCTTCCGCCCGAGAATGAAACGGAGTATGTTGAAGCCTATTACTTCCCCTTCATCGTCATAGTCCGTCGCTATGACAACATCGCCCGCGTCCTTCGCCAGCTTTTCTATGTTCCTGAAGTACGGCTCCGAGAACGCCGCGGCAACGCTCGCTTTGAACGACGGCACCCACTCCACGTCGAAATTCGGATAGTCCCAGCCCTTGCCGGTTTGTTTTAAGTTGAACAAGTGTCCCACTGCCGGCACGCTCACGAACTTGTGGCCGTCCCGCTCAAACTCGTACCAGGATGCCTTGCTTCCTTCCTCGCCGCGCTTCGTGGGCTTCCCGTCCGACAACGCTTCAGCAATGCTCTTTGACGCAGTCGGCTTCTCGCATATTATCAGGGTGTGGCCCATAGAATTCAAAGTTTATAATATAGCGCAGATACTTAAAGATTGAACCCTCTGCGGCAGATTTATATCACACCATCGCAATAGCACTATTTCACTATTGCTAATGATTACTAATTATTACTAATTATTACTAAATTAGTAATATGTAAAGAATCCCGCCACAAGCAACTTGACGCAGCTACGAGACAGCTTCGCTTTTCACCGTGCGCCGTACAACTCGTGGCGGACGGGTTCGTTTTCGGCTTTAAATGGCAGCGGCGCGCTTTTTCTTCACGCTCCCGCCCTTTCTGCCGCTTGCGACATTAGCTTCGCTTGCCTCCGGGATAAGCTCTTTGAGCATGCCTGCCCTGCGCACTCTCTGGTATAGCGCTGGGCTCACTGCCGCGAACCTTGAGCGCGTGGGCAGAACCGGAAATTCTGCGGCAAAAACATCTGCCAGCTCGCGCTTGTGCCCGTCAGGATGCACATAAAGCGCCTTGTCGTGCTCGTATATCACCCCATCGGACACAAGACGGTCGATTGCAGCCCGAATGCGGTACAGGGGAACTTTATAATCACGCGCCAGCGTCGCCTGCGGCGGTATGGAAAACTTGTAACTGCCGTCGGCAATCCCTTCCCGGATTTTGTTGCGGGGGAAGTCCGGCTCTGCGGGATTTTCGCCATCTCCTGTCGGCACGTAATACCCCGCCGGGCCCCAGCAGATGACGCCTGCCATCGCAAGAGTTTCATACGCCCTGCCCACCGTCGCAGGATGCGCGTCGATTGCCCTGGCAATCTGCTTCACCGGCGGCATCCTGCTTCCCGCAGAATAGGTTCCCGCTGCCACGTCTCTTGCAATGGTGGCTGCTATGTCATGAAAACGTTCATTTCGCATAGTTGATGATGTCAAACCCACAGTAAGCTTGCAGCGCCTTTGGTATGCGCACGGAGCCGTCGCTCTGCTGGAACTGCTCCAGTATCGCGACCATCGCGCGGCTCGTCGCCAGCGCCGTATTGTTCAGCGTGTGCACAAAGCCTTTCACAGCCGCGCCTTCTTTTTCGCGGTAGCGTATACCCAGCCGACGAGCTTGATAATCCGTGCAGTTGGAGTTTGAGCCTATCTCGCGATATTGCCCGTCCGCCATTAAGAACTCTATGTCATACTTCTTGGCTGCGATGCTTCCTATGTCGCCTGTGCAGACGTTCACGGTGCGGAACGCTATTCCGAGATTTCGTAAAATTTCTTCCGAATTTTTCTGCAGCTCTTCATGCACCTTCCACGAGTCTTCCGGCGTGCAGAAAACGAACTGCTCGACCTTGTTGAAATTATGAACGCGGAAGATTCCGCGTGTATACTTGCCGTGCGCGCCTATTTCGCGCCGGAAGCACGGCGAAACGCCCGCGAGTTTTATCGGCAGTTCTTTCTCGTTAATTATTTCGTCCATGCGCATCGCTGCCATCGGATGCTCGGACGTCGCTATCATGTAAAGGTCGTCGCCGTCAATCCTGTACATCACGTTCTCAAAATCGGCGAGCGACACCACCCCCTCATAAGGCTTTCTCCGCATCATCAGCGGCGGCTGGACCGGCGTGAACCCGCGCTTTACCAGCGCGTCCAGTGCATAGCGCTGCAACGCCATGTCAAGCAGCGCCAGCTTGCCCTTTAGGTAGTAAAAGCCTGCTCCTGCGACTTTCGCCGCCCTTTCCTCGTCCAAAAGCCCGAGCGCCGTTGCGATGTCCGCGTGATTCTTCGGCGCAAAATTGAATTTTACGCTGCCCTCGTTTCGCACGACGACGTTTTCACTGTCATCCTTGCCGCGCGGCACGGAATCGTGCAGCACATTCGGAATGCTCATGAGCGCTGCGCGCGTTTTTTCGTCCGTTGCCGCCAATTCTTCATCTTTCTTCTTTATCTCTGCCGCGATTTTGCCGGCTTCCTGCAGAAGCGCCTTGTTTTTCTTTGCCGCTATCTCGCGGGTTATTTCATTCTTTTTCTGCTTCAGGGCTTCCGTTTCTTTTATCAACTCTCTGCGCTTTGCGTCCAGCTTTATCGCGTTATCCAGCAGCTTGAGCAGTGCCGGGTCGTTCCTTCTTTTGAGATTCTCCCGCACGGCTTCCGGGGTTTCGCGTATAAGCCTGATGTCAATCACGGATTCACCTGTCTATCTTTATCATCTTTATCCTAAACGTCAGGTCTTTTCCTGCCAGCGGGTGGTTTGCGTCTATTCTCGTTATGTTCCCTGCTATCTCCACAACTTTCACAGGCTGCCCGCTCATGTAAAGGGTGCCGCCGACTTTCGGCGTTATGCCCGCGTCGCTCAAAGTCTTCAGTGAAACGCTTATGACGTTGTCTTCCGTCCATTCGCCATAGGCTTCGGCTGCCGGTATCTTTATCGTTTTTTCCTGCCCGGTTTTCATGCCAACCACGCCGGAATCAAACCCCTTTATCATGCTCCCGTCGCCCACAACAAACGCCAGAGACTCCTTGCCATCCGAAGAATCAAAAACCGTCCCGTCATCCAGCATTCCCGTGTAATTGACGTAAACTTTGTCTCCATTTGCCACAATCATGTTGTCACCCGCCGCGCCGCCTGTCACGCAACCCGCTATCAGAATAACAAGCAAAATGCTTAAAAATCCACTGAGAGGTAATTGACGCACCGATGCTGTATGACAGCTTCGCTTTCCGATGCGTCGGTTTCTTGGCTGTGGATTTGCACGAATTCCAGAGAATTCAATGTTTAAAAATCCTCTGCTC
>JACQIE010000025.1 GCA_016198645.1 Candidatus Aenigmatarchaeota archaeon
ATGCAAGAGATAGCTGTTGCAGACGAACGTAACAGAGTCACGCTTGGCCGCGATGTCATGGAAAAGTACGGCAGGAAATTCGCCATCGTAAAAATGCCCCGCAACGTGTTGCTGATTCCCATACCTAGCGACCCGCTGAAGTCTCTGCGCGAACAAGGGAAGAGAATTCCGGTGCACCTTACTCCGGAAGACCTGAAGCGCATTGCCGGCGAAGAAGCAGCGAAGGAAGCCATGGGCAACTGGAAGAGGCTTCAGAAACTCGGTAAGAGCAGGCGATGAATGTGCCGTACGCAGACACGGATTTTCTCATGGCTTTAATTAAACCCAGTGACTGGCTCAAACAGGATGCCGAACAGTTTCTCAGGAAATACAACGGTAGCCTGTGGACGTCTCCCGTTGCCATAATAGAGTCGCTTCTGGTCATAAGAAAATTCGGTATGGACGCCAAAGAAGTCGTCGTTTCTCTTTACGAACTGGTGGATGTGCCTCTTATGAATAGGGAAACAGCCCTTGCAGCCGCCTCCTTCATTCAGGACGAAGGTATGAACGTTTTTGACGCTTTTCACGCAGCCTTTGCCATGAACGACTTCATAATAAGCTCGGACGACGTTTTTGAGAAGGCTGGGTTGCGAAGAATAGCGTTGAAATAGTCTCTTTCCAGAATTCGTATTTATATGCTTTTCACGCTTTAGTGTAAAAGATAATTATGGGCAAAGTTGCTGCAACTCTCAATGTGATGCCGGTGTCGCCTGACACGGACATGGCTAAAATAAAGGCTGAAATAAAGAAGCTTAATATTGAAGTGAAGAGCATGGCAGAAAAGCCCGTCGCGTTCGGGCTGAAGCTGCTCGAAGTTCTTTTCGTCGTTGAAGACAAGGAAGGCGGTCTGGACGCGATACAGGAGCGCATCGCAAAGATAGAAGGCGTTGAAAGCGTTGAGGCGGGAGACGTCAGTTTGATTTGATGTGTGTGGCATTTGTTGCAACCCACGTCGCATGAAGACGCACGGTTAGTAAAGGAACGGAAGACTTTTGCGCCCGAATTTATTGAAGCGGCTCGTTTTCAGCTTTTACCTGTTTACCGTAGCACGCAAAGGTGAAGAGCATTACATACTTGCCTTTGGTTGCGCCATATGGTTTTCGGGGCGTCGCTTAAACTCCGGAAGCCATGAAAAGAGTGTTGAGAACGAGTATCACACGATTTTTTCGCCCGTCTTCTTGTCTATTATATGTATGACGTTTGCAGGGCATCCCTCGGCAGCCTGCTTGTTGCAATCAAGCTCAGTTTCGTCTATTTCCTTGACGTTCAACTCTCCTTCGTTCTTTGCGCCTACCAGGTCAGCCTTGCCGTCATCCGCCATAACCCAGTGCTTCTCGCACAGCGCGGCGCAGACGCCCGCGCCGATGCACCCGCTTCTCTGGTATTCTATTTTATATTTGCCCATGTTATCACTATTTCCATAGACTGAAAGATATTAAAAAGTGACGGCATTATGCAGAAAGTTCCTCTTCTGTTATTCTTTTGCATTCAGGATTCCTGTATATTCTGTGGCTGCCGCTTTGCCGTACAAGAAAGAATCCTTTCTTCTCTATTATTTTTATAATCTGTTTCGCAGTCAGGCGAGGCATGCGCCTATCTATAGTAAAGCGAGCGAGGGGCAGTAAAGCATAATATGGCATCGACTTGAAAGCTGTTAGACGCACAAAGTGCGTCAGTTTGGTGCAGCAAAAAGGGGATATTTATACAGTCCGATGCTTATTCTTGCATGGGAATTCATCTCACTTCTCTGGTGAAGCCGGGCGTAGTGGAGGTGCTTGTTGACAAGACAATAGCCGTGGACGCGCTTAACTGGCTTTACCAGTTTCTTTCCATCATCCGCCAGCGCGACGGCACGCCGCTTATGGACGGGCAGGGCGCGGTGACGTCGCATTTGTCCGGAATATTTTACCGTTCGCTAAAGCTCATGGAAGAAGGCGTGCGCCTCGTTTACGTTTTTGACGGCCCCCCGCCGGCGATGAAACGCGCCACAGCCGAGCTTCGCCACGAGCGCCGCGCCGAAGCCGCGAAAAAGTGGACGGCAGCGCTGGAAGAGGGCGACGAGCAGGGAGCAAAAAAGTATGCGATGCAGGCGACGTCCGTAAACACCGCAATGATAGAAGAAGCGAAAAAACTTATCAGCGCGATGGGCATGCCGTGCGTAGAGGCGCCTTCCGAAGGCGAAGCGCTGTGCTCGCTTATGACGCAGAAAAAAGAAGCTTATGCCGCGGCGACGCAGGACTATGATGCTTTTCTGTTCGGCTGCCCGCGTATTATAAGGAATCTCGCGGCTTCAAAAAAAGGCGTGATTCCGGAGATGCTCGTTCTTGACGAGACGCTAAAAGATTTGGCGATAACGCGCGAGCAGCTCATTCTTTTGGGCATGCTCGTCGGCACGGACTTCAACCCCGGCGGCGTGAAGGGCATCGGCCCCAAGAAGGCGCTTGACCTCGTGAAAAAGCACAAAACGCTGGACGAGCTTTTGCCGAACATTGACTGGGCGTTTGACACGAAGCCGAAGGAGATATTCGACTTCTTCATGAGCCCGCCTTACTGCGACTATACAATAAAGTTTGGCTTTCCCGACGAGCGGAAGATAAAGGAAATTTTGTGCGAGCAGCACGATTTCTCGGACGAGCGCGTGAGCAGCGCGCTCGCAAAATACAGCGAAGCGAAACAACAGAACCAGAAGAGTTTGAGCAAGTGGTTCTGACTTTACGAAAGGGGCGGGAAAGTTATTTGCAACCCTCTCATCGAAAGTCGCAAAAGTAGTGTCTCGTAACGGTAAACAAGTAGTTTACGGGGGAGGTAGTTGCTCTAAAACAACCAGCGCAAAGACGCCCGACAACGTGTCCGTCGTGCCTCGGAAGATGACTGACCCCTCAGGGTCTGAGCCTCTCACCGCCGTGCCCAGTATAGTAACCTTGTCGCCTGTTTTCCGCATGATTTTTATCTTGCTCAATCCGTATTTGTCTCCGAAAGCTTTGTTTGCCGTCATATCAATATAGGAAAGGGTAATCTCGTCAAGCCCGGTCTTGGATATTTCGGCGGTATATGCGTATGCAGTTATCTTATTGTCGCTGCCCGCAGCTTTCTCAAACGCGCTTTTTTCGTTGTCGGATGGTGGCCTAAAAGCTTTCACAGTTATCACTGCATTAGTGTCAAGCTCGCTTAGCTCGGCAGCTACGCTTACTGTAGCTAACCCGACACTAGTTTCCATAGAGCGCCCTGCCGCCTTCAGATTAATCTTATTTACCTCCACAGTAACGGAGTCCGTCTTGCTTTCCATGCGTTTCACGCCGGCTTCTATCGTGTAGCTGCCGCGCGTGATGATGATTTTGTTGTTCTGCAATGATATTCCCGGCGTGTGGTCATTGTAATAGGTCAGTTTGTCTCCGGCGGCAAGCGCCACAGGCAGATTGACTGTAGTTTTTGATATCACAGGCGCGCCGGTTATTTTCGGCGTATTTCTTGAAGCAGTCGTGGTTGTCACGCCGGCCGCCGTTTTGGACATATAGACCTTGCCGTCGGCGCATGCGGAGTCGCGTTCGCAAAAACCATAACGGTTCACGAGGTTATATACGTTAAATTCGCATTGGGAAGCTCCTTCCTCCGAGAATTCATCTTTTTGGTCGATAATCTTCTTGCCTTCATCGCTGTTACGGTTGTTGCATGTTGGCCCGTTGCCGTCAATCTTTCCGCACACCTTGTCATTGCCTTCGCCGGTTTCCACGCCGATGAAATACGCCTTGAAAGGAAGCACGACGTCCGCAGGGTTTTTCGCGCCGTTTTTGTCGATGATGACGAACGGTTTATTTGCAGTCCCGCCCTCCACAGGCACAATTTTGCTGTTTTCCCCTGCGCAGGCTGTCAGCAGGTTCTGGACGTCGTCTTTTGGCAGGGAAACCACGGATGTGAAGAAATTCGTTCCCCTCTTCAACGTTGCATACATGAAGCCGTTAGCGGGAATGTCAAGCGTGCACGAGCCGTCCACTGGCACGAGGGCAGGCAGGACATTTACTATATTCTTAAATGTGAAAAGCGCTTCCATATCATCTTTGGTTTTCACGCTTTGCATAGTAACCGCAGTATCCACCAGAGCCGTGCTTCTTTGCCGTGGACTATCCCGGCTCGCCGGGCTTTCGACAAGGATGCCAGAGCCTCCCTTGAAGCTTCTGACCGGGCACGAGCCGAAAAGCTTCTGGGCATGCTCTTTCGATACGCCAATCGCATTGATGCCCGTTTCCAGCACTATGGAGTTGCTGGTATCTTTCGGCGACGACTCAAAATCCGCCGCAGGTATGTCGGGCAGAGGAGGCGCCATGCCCCTTCTGGCAACCTCTTCCGCATCAAGCTTTTTCATGGCAGCATTGCACGCATTCTCGCTCTCATAGCTCATTCCGCCTGCCTCGTCCTGATATTTTCCTGTGCAGGTGCCACCTACAGGCGTCCATCTTTTCTGGCTTTCCAGTTGCTGCAGGCTGTCGTATGTTATCGTGCAGGGGTTTCCGTCATTTGGTTTGAAGTTAATAATATACCCCATATATGGCTCTATTTCGTCAACATATCTGAACACGTTGCCTGCCATGGGAAACATTGTAAGAATCATGCTGGAAGACGTTTTGTATGTCGCTCGTAGACTGTTTATGGGTGCCCAGAGAACTACTGTGTCCAGCGTGCCCCTGCCACATACAATTTCTGCCTCTTGCTGCTTTATCGGGAACGTGGATGCGATGTAATTATTGCCAGCGTTAAGCGTCACAGAACTCGGAGAATCGGGGAGAATGGAAATGTCCTTGCACTTATCGGAATATATCTGATATAATGTGCCGAATTTCATCTCTTCCAGCGGCTCGATGCCCGCCCATGTGTCAAAGATAACGGGAGACGGATTCGGATAGTGAATCGCCTTTATCTGCATGGCATTCCCGCATAGCTTTGCCATGTCCTTCATCTCGTCCTTGGTCGCGGCAAAACTCACCAATTTATACAGGGGCCACGGCATAGAAAGTTTAGTAGGTGTAAGTATAGTAAGAGTAACAACACCGTTAAAGGCAGTATCTGATTTAGGCGGCGTATACAGCGCTACTTTCGTGAGTTCGATGGCAAAACCTTGCTTTGTTTTGTGTATGTCTCTCTCGTTTAGCATTATGGATGAGTCAAGAACGGTATAACGACCGTCTCCCGTTTTCCTATTAAGCACTATTGTAGCAACCTTCCCCGACAGAACTGCCAGCCGAACTTGATAGGTATCTTCTCCGACCACGAAGTCCTGCGTCAGTGCAGTATCGGATAACGTTAAAACTATCTGGTTATTCGACGAAGCCACAGTGTAGCCCGTTGGGTCGGAGAAGATGCCGCCTACGAAACCCCGGACATCGTCCAATATAGAAGCATAGCTGAAAGCGGACAAAACGAAAAGAACTGTTACGAGTATTGCGTTCTTCATATGAAGTCACTTAAAGCTAGAACCCACCTTCGGGCGGTGGCAGAGTCGTGACAGTCGCCGTCCCGCACCCGCACTTCGCCGCGCACTGCTTTGCGAAATCAGCGCCTGCGCTGAGGCCCGAAAGCGTGCACAATCTTTCAAGAGATGTGGGATTTTCGCTTTCTTGCCCGAGCTCCTTGAACTGCACTTCCACGCTTGCCAGCGAACCTACGTTGCAATTGTAAGTCGTCCTCAAAACGTTGCACGCGTTCGTTATCGCGTTATTAAGCTCTATCGTATTCACGCCCTGCCCGACGTTCAGCGCGAAGAATCCGCCTATCACCATCATGACGAGAATCGCAATCGCGACCACGACTATCGTGTTTACCGGCAGGGACGAGCCTTTCATATCCCTAAATGTCGTTTTTGATATATAAAGATGATTATGGCTTTGCCTGATTGCTATGGCGCACGTAATGAAAGCGACGCAAGAAGCAAAGGCTTACTGCCGTGCTAACCAAACGGTAAACAAGTACAACAAAGACTTTTTCGTAACGTTGGGTATACGAGGAACTTTGATTCCTCGTAATAAAACCGAAAACAAACCCGCCCCGTCAAAAACCACTGACGAGGAGTCCTTTCCTTCTCTTTACTAACGCCCGCCACGATACTGTATGACGCACAGCTGTGCGTCAAGTTGCTTG
>JACQIE010000028.1 GCA_016198645.1 Candidatus Aenigmatarchaeota archaeon
CATTATATACGGTGATCTCATACCAGCTAACGAAATAGTTATACTAAAATCTGCAGAAACATGTGACGTTTGTGGATGCAAGTCAAAAGTTGAGGAGCATCTTTACGGAGCCGGAATGCGTGCCGATTCATTGATATGCCCCGGTGAAAAGAAACATCCGAAACTGCATGAGGAACTTTTAGAAAAGGTAGAAAATTCTGAAAGCGATATGCACCCTAAAAGCTATCTGAAAGAGCTTGCTAAGGAAATTCAGCAATTGAGGGCAAAGTTCAAGAGCATACCAACGCGTGAAAAGGCATAATATGACTTTTTGGGCAACTACTTATTGAGCAAAGCCTCCTATGCGCGCATCGTTATAATCTTTATATCCTATGCCGCACTATATACAAATTATGACAAAAGATGAGGAGATGGCAAAGAACTTCAAAGACCCTGAATTAGCCGAGGCTTTTCTGAAGATGAGAAAGGCTCTTAAGAAGACGGGTAATTATCTCAAACCTTACTGGCGTTCTTGATTAGCAATCCGTACTTTTCCTTTACCTCTGCTATAAATCTCTCATTGCCGATAAAGTCTGTATCTAACGTAACGAAAATTCTTGCCCTGTCTGCTATTGCACATGCCAGAATCAAAGTGTCCATTGACTTCAGGTAGCCATTCAGTAATCTTAGCTCTTCAATTATCTCGTAAGTTTTCAACGTAGGGGTGAATATTTTTACGCCTCTGTCCTTGCACAGTTTGTAGAGGAACTCGAATGCCATTGCTCTTGCGCCACCTAACTTGAAGATAATATTCTGGGTTATTTCCCCAAGTGATGGCGTGGAAAAGACACCGATGTATATAGGATTGCTTGACGTAAACTTGCCCAAGATCCTCGTGCATTGGGCTACAAATTCGGAATCGTCTGTAATCGTCTCTAAGAAGACGTTAGCGTCTATGTGCTCCTTGATACGTTTGTCGTTAGATACGCCCTGTGTTATTGACGGGTTCATTTATGGAATATTGCATTGCCAGTTTATATTGTTAAAGCCGCCTGAGGGACTTGAACCCCCGACCTGCAGTTTACAAAACTGCCGCTCTTTGCTGGGCGCAACGCGTTGCGCCAACCAGCTGAGCTAAGGCGGCACTTCTATCGCTTTACCGCTAGAGTTATAGCGCATTTCTTATCTTTCTGTTCTTCTGTTGGGCGACGTGTGAAAGGTTATCTCCTCCGTGATGATAACTTCATTTCCATCGGCATCTATATACGCCTTTCGAATGCCGTCTTCCACGACATTTTCAGTGACAAAATCGAGTGCGGTTGCATACGGTTTTGCGCGTTTCCCGAAATGCTTGAACGCCACGGTAACCGAGTTTTGTTGTTCCTCCATATAGATGCCCAGAATGCCGTTCCTCACCCTTCTTCCTCCGACCCTTTTTCCGACGGGTATGCCAATATAAATCCTCCCTCCTGATATTCCGAAGGTTCCGCGTGCAGACTGGACGTCTTCTATCAGGCAGGAAAGAACGCGGTAATTTATATGGGCTTTGCAATTAAAGTCGTGGGCATGAACTTCATGCCCACAAACGGGTCAGGGTATTGGCGCAGAAGCGGCCAATACCCTTACTTTAATTGCAAAGCCATTTATATGGGAATCATCAAATATGACAGTGGAATATCGTTGAGTCCTCCCTTCCACGTATTTCTTCACCATAACAGAACGTTTCCCAAAGTCCTTTAAAAAGAGTCATTCCTCTTTCTTGACGTAAAGCGTCTGCGTCGGGAACGCAAGCTCCACGCCCTCTTCCTCGAGCATATTTTTCAGCGCGAGGTTTATCTTCTCATGGACGTCCACGTAGCGGCTGTAGTCTGGTGATTTCACATAGTAAACGACCTCGAAGAGCAGAGCGGAATCGCCGAACTTGCGGAAGTGTGCGCGGTCAAATTCTGCGCCATCCACGGACGACACTATTTTCCTTATTCCGGCAGGCATCTTTTCCAGCTTCTTCGTCGGTGTGCCGTAGGTGACGCCGAACGTGAATTCCACCCGCCTTTTCTCCATCGTCTTGAAATTATGGACGCGCGTTTCCGTCAGTTCTTTATTCGATACTATCAGCTCCTGCCCCTGAAGCGTCTGTATGCGCGTGGACTTTATCCCTATGCGCTTCACCGTTCCCATGTCGTTGCCTATGACTATGAAGTCACCGACCCGGAAGGGGCGGTCGAAGTAGATGGAGAACGATGCGAATATGTCACTAAGAACGTTCTGGAGCGCGAAAGCTATAGCGATGCCGCCTATTCCCAGACCGGCAAGGGCAGGCGTTATGTCATAGCCAAGGCTTTGGAGGACAAAGAATGCGGCTATTATCCACAGCGATGCCCCGATTACGCCTCCTGCCAGCTCTATCACGGAAACGTCCCCATCGCCGTCCCGCTTCCTTTCTTCCGCCATCTTTTGCGTTCCGTAACTTACCAGAGCCTGCAGCGTTTTCACGGAGTAATACGTCCCGAATATCAGAATGGAGTAGAAGAAAGCGCTCGTTAATGGCGCCGGCGTCTCCATGAAGCCAAGGGCGATGTAAGCGGATAGCAAAGTGAAAAAGCGCATGCTTATGCGGTTCAGTGAGTCTATCAGAATGTCATCCAGCCTGCCTGGGGTGATTTTAGCCATATTCTTCATGCCGGAAAGCGCGATTGCCTTGAAAAGATGCATTGCTGCGAGAGAAACGGCGAATACAACAAGAGTCACCACATAGTCGGGAATCGCAGCCGCGGCACCTGACAGGAAGGAAATGTCTGCCATAACCGAGAAATAGCGCTTAATTTATATTAAGCTTGGCAAAAGCGGCAGTGGCGTGCGGAAAGCCGAGCATCGGCACCCTTTAAATAATCTCAACCTTACAAAAATTTATTAAAGGCGTATTGTAAGGGTTTGGTAATGTCAAAAACGCTGAATGACTTTTCATGGAAGGTGGCAGGCGAGGCAGGCCACGGCATTCTGAACGCAGGCTTGTCCATGTTCGCCAAGACCTGCCTGCGCTCGGGGCTGAACGTTTTTGCCACGGCCGAATATCCTTCGCTCATACGCGGCGGGCACAACAATCTGGATGTCCGCGTTTCTGATAAAGAAGTCCATTCGCACAACCGCCACACAGACATGCTCGTCGCGCTTAACGAAGAATCCGTAGGGAAGCACGCCCACAAGCTCTCCAAAGGCGGCGCCATAATCTACGACGGGGAAAAAATTAAGGCAGGAGGCGTCCGTCCGGACGTGAAGCTTTATTCCGTTCCGCTTTTTACTATAGCTAACGACGCAGGCGGGCAGATAATGCGCAATACCGTTGCCATCGGTGCAACTATGGCTCTGCTGAATTTTGATATGTTCGTGTTCGAGAGTGTTATAAGCGACAATTTCAAAAAGAAGGGCGATGCCGTAATAGCTGCCAACATCAAAGCCGCCCGCGCAGGCTACGATTACGTGAAGAAGAATTACAAGGACGACTTTGCCCACGAGCTGAAAGGCTCCGAAAAGGGTAAAGGGAAAATGTTCCTTTCCGGTCATGAAGCTCTCGTCGCCGGCGCCATCAAAGCCGGATGCAAGTTCTACTCCGCTTATCCTATGACTCCCGCTTCGTCATTGCTCGGCGGCATGTCCGCTAATGAGCAGAAGTTTAACATAGTGGTCAAGCAAACGGAAGACGAGATATCCGCGATAAATATGGCAATAGGCGCGTCTTACGCCGGCGCCCGTGCCATGACAGGCACGTCAGGCGGCGGTTTTTCGTTGATGGCGGAAGGCTTCGGGCTGGCGGCAATGACCGAAACGCCCTTGGTCGTCGTCGAATCGCAGCGTCCCGGACCAGCGACGGGAATGGCTACACATTCAGGCCAAGCTGACTTGCGGTTTATGCTTCACGCTTCAACGGACGAGTTCCCGCGCATTGTGATAGCGCCCGGCGACGTTGAGCAGTGCTTTTACGAGACGATAAAAGCGTTTAACCTGGCTGACAAATACCAGATGCCTGTCATAATAATGACTGATAAATTTTTGGGAGAGAGTTACTGGTCGGCGGAAGAATTCGATAGCTCTTCCGTGAAAATAGAGCGCGGCAAGATGTTAAGCGACAAAGAAACCACCGTGCTCAGTGAATACTCACGATATAAGGTTACGCCTGACGGCGTTTCGCCCCGTAGCGTGCCCGGGCAAAAAAACGCAACGTTCGTCGCTTCGTCTTACGAGCACGACGAGCACGGCTTTGAGCGCGAGGAGGAAGAAGTGCGCGTTGCGATGCACAACAAGCGCTTTAGAAAGTTTTCCTTCGCCGCGAAGGAGCTGAAAAACCCGCCTGTCGTTGGCGGCAAGAACGCAGACGTCACGATAATCGCATGGGGCTCAACGAAGGGACAGATACTTGAAGCTATGACGTTACTGAAGGCGAAGAAGATAAGCGCGAACTATCAGCAGGTTCTCTACCTTAGCCCGTTCCCGTCGGAAGACGTGATGAAAGTTATAAAAGGCGCGAAGAAAGCCATAGTCATAGAGAACAACAAGACGTCGCAGCTTAACAGCCTGATACGCGAGCATTGCCTGCTCTCGGTGGACAATAAAATCCTCAAGTACGACGGCCGCCCGTTCTCGCCGCAGGACATCGCCGAGAGCGTGGAAGAAATAATAAAAAGCAAGTCTCCCAAGACAATAGAGCTGGCAACATTCGGCAGGATTGATAAAGAATGACTACGATGAAAGAACTGACGACAAAAGAAATGCCGTCGTGGTGCCCGGCGTGCGGAGATTTTAATATATTGTTCGCAATAAAAAATGCGCTCACGGAAATAAACGTGGAGCGCGAGAATATAGCGGTTGTTACAGGCATTGGTTGTGGTAGCAAGACAGCTCATTTTATTAGCACGTATGGCTTTGAAGGTCTTCACGGGAGGACAATGCCGGTTGCAACGGGAATAAAGCTGGCGAACAAAGGATTGAAAGTCATAGTCGTCGGCGGCGACGGGGACGGCTATGGAATAGGCGGCAATCATTTCATTCACAGTATGCGAAGAAACTTGGATATAACGTATCTTGTCCAGAACAACGCCGTATACGGCCTGACAAAAGGACAATACTCGCCCACGAGCATGAAAGGCTTCAAGACTCCGACGTCTTTGGGCGGGGCGATAGAAGAAAGCGTGAATCCTGTGGCGCTTGCCCTTACAATGGGCGCGACCTACGTCGCGCGCGGCTATGCATACGAAGTCAAGCACCTGCAGAAGCTTATCGTTGACGGCATAAACCACAAAGGCTTCTCGTTCGTAGACATCTTCCAGCCTTGTTCAACGTATAATAAAATCCAGACAATATCGTGGTACAAGGAGCATCTGGTGAAGATGGAAGAGATAGGGCACGACCCGTTAAATTTCGGCGAGGCGATGAAGAAAGCATGGATGAAGGAAAAGCTTCCGATAGGGCTGTTTTTCAAGGCCGATAAGCCAACGTACGAGGAGCAGGTCCCTGCCGCTTCCGTGCCACTGGTGAAGCAGGACATAAGCAACGTTGACATAAAGCCGCTGCTGCAGAGGTTCAAGTGATAATCGTGATGAAATAATGGAATATGACACGAGCAAAGCGAGCGAAGGAGCAAGTAATAATATGGGATACGACTCACGAAGTGAGGGGTATTATTACGACATCGTTATCGTAGGCGGCGGTCCCGGCGGCAGCACCTGCGCCGCGCTGCTTGGCAAAGCAGGAAAAAAAGTTCTTTTGCTGGACAAGGCGCATTTCCCGCGCGACAAGACGTGCGGCGACGCGCTCTCCGGCTCTCTCCGCGTGCAGAAGGACATGGGCATAACCGAGAAGATACGGGACGTCCAGCACGCCGTCATAAACGGCGTTGAATTTTCTTCGCCGGAGGGCGTCGTCGTGGACATTCCGTTCGAGAGCAACGGCTTCTGCTGCCCGCGCTACGTTTACGATAATTTGGTTTTTCGCGAGGCGCTGGCGAGCGTGGACGTGATTCAGAATTTTGAAGTTACAAGTTTGCTTAGGGAAGGCAGCAGGGTAGTCGGAGTTTCGGGCAATGGCGCAGACGGAGGTATGAAGGAAATCCGCGCGAAGCTCGTGATAGGGGCGGACGGCGCCTTTTCCCTCGTTGCCAGAGAAACAGGCTGCCACGACCTCGACCCGAAGCACACGATAACCGCGGTGCGGGCGTATTATACGGGCGTGGCTGGCGTCGCGGACAAGATAGAGCTGCACTTCGTGAACGAAATCCTGCCCGGATACTTCTGGATATTTCCCGTCGGCAACGGCAGGTGCAACGTCGGCGTCGGCATGGTGGACGACATAATGATGAAGAAGAAGCTGCAGATGCCTTCTTCCATGATGAAGATAATCAACGAGAACCCGCTCTTCAGGGAGCGCTTTTCTGGCGCGACGATGGAGAAAGGCTCTCTCAAGGGCTGGCGGCTGCCCATCGGCTCAAAGCGGAGAAAAATGCACGGCGACGGTTTCGTGCTCGTAGGCGACGCCGCCGGCCTTATTGACCCGTTCACCGGCGAAGGCATATCCAATGCCACAGTTTCCGGCGAGATAGCCGCCAACTGGGCGATTAAAGCACTGGATGCGCAAAACTTTTCGTCGTCGTTTCTGAAAGGTTATGCCGACGAGGTCTGGACTTTTCTCGGCCCGAAGATGAAAACGTCTTACCGGCTGCAGCGCATCGGAAGGATAAAATTCCTCACAAATCTTATTTTCCGCAAGGCGGCGCGCAGCAGGCACGTAATGGACAGCCTCAAGAGCATGGTTGACAACATGGACCAGCGCAACAACATTATAAATCCGCTTTTCTACCTGCGGCTGCTGCTGGCGTAGTTCGCGTGGTATTTTAAGCATTCCTGCCTGTAGAATGAGAATGGCTATCGATGAGACGGAAAAAGTCCTCATGTTCAACATGGCGATACTGACGAAAGAGAAGACTCCTTATCAACTTGGATACCATATCAGAAGGCTTCCGGAAGGCGTTTGTGAAGTCACGTATCCCATTGTCACGGATATAATAAGCGGGATGATATTTTATGTCGGAGACCGCAGTCTGAATTCAGAAGTGGCAAACGCCGCCATGTCGCAGCCGAACGCGAGCGGCGAGGGAACCGTGACGGTCATAATAGACCGCATCACGGGGCGCCGCACGCTGTCGATACAAAACGCCGCCAATACGGAATACGGGCGCGAAATTCTCGGGCGCACAGCAGCCCGATACGCCGCGGTGTTTGCAGACGCGGGGCGCGTCGCCGCCCGCGCTTAGAAATATTGGTTTTAGGCTTTACAACCCGCACACCGAAAGCCACCGAAGCAATCGGACGCACAGCTGTGCGTTCTTGCACCAGCAGGCGGGTTAACGTGCACTAACTAAACGGTAAATTTCAAATTGGCAGAGCCGATTTGATTTTGGCGAAAACGCCAAAACAAGTACAACAGAGACTTTCCACAGAAAGTCTCTGGGTATACGAGGAATATTTGAATTCCTCGCAATACAACAAAGACTTTCACTACTTGGGTATACGAGGAATCTTTCCTAGTAATAAAGCCGAAACCAAGCCCCGTCAAAAATCACTGACGAAGAGTCCTTTTCTTACTAAACGCCCGCCGCGACCAACTTGATACACAGTGGTGTATCATACACCGTGTGGCGGGATTATTTCCAATTCACGTCACTATGGGCAGAGAATAAGTATATGGTTTCTTACTTGCCAGTCTTCGCTTCAAACGTCTGCGTGAACTTTACCCGGGCAAGAGCGGCGCCTTCCGGCTTCACGTGTTGAAGTATCGC
>JACQIE010000034.1 GCA_016198645.1 Candidatus Aenigmatarchaeota archaeon
ACCTCATACGCAGCGGCACCGTCAATATAGGGCAGCCCATAGCCGTGCGCGTCACGAAAACCGAGGAGGACTCAACGTACCGGAAAATAGTGGACATGGTAAAGGAGGCGGAGAGCGAAAAATCGCCGATGGTGCGGATGGCGGAAAAATACAGCATGTTTTTCACAATCGCTACTTTCGCCGTGTCCGCATTCGCCTACGTTTATTCCGGCTACGATTTAACGCGCGTTCTCGCCGTGCTTGCCGTGGCAACGCCCTGCCCCCTGATTATAGCGACGCCTATAGCGCTTCTCGGCGGCATGAATGCAGCGGCGAAGAAGAATGTAATAGTAAAGAAGCTTGCCGCGCTGGAGATGCTGTCGCGCGTGCAGGCAATAGTTTTCGACAAAACGGGCACGATAACTCTCGGCAGGCCGAGGGTCTCCGGCATAACGCTGCAAGGCATGCAGAACGAGGACGAAGCATTCTCCGTTGCTGAAGCGATAGAGCGCAACTCCCTTCATCCGCTGGCAAAGGCGATAGTAAGCGAAGCGAGAAAACGAAACGTGGATATAATACACGCTGCGGACGTGCGCGAAACGTTGGGCATGGGAATATCCGGCGTCGTGAATGGGAAGGAATATATGCTCACGAAAACGGATGGCGAAAGCATGTCAATAGCACTTTCTTCCGGCACCGTAACGCAAGCTACGTTCCGATTTGACGATGAAATAAAGCCGCAGTCGCAAGAGACTCTAAAACGCTTGGAAGAGTCCGGCATATCCCTTCACATATTCACCGGCGACAAGAAGGGCGCGGCAGAGAAAATTGTCGCACAACTGGGAACGCGCGTTTCCGTCCGCGCCGAATGCACCCCGCAGGACAAGCAGGAAGGCATCGGCGCGCTGCGCCGCGAAGGAAAAGTCGTGGCAATGGTGGGCGACGGCATAAACGACGCGCCTGCTCTCGCGCTGGCGGACGTCGGGCTGGCGTTCAGCAACGAGGAGCAGACCGCCTCAAGCGAAGCCGCCGACATCGTATTCCTTGGCGGCGATTTTTCCATGGTTATCAACGTCTGGGAAGTGTCGAAGAAAACCGTGACAATAGCAAAGCAGAGCATCCTAGCCGGCATAGGCATGAGCCTCGTTGCGATGCTCGCCGCCTCTCTTGGCTTCGTCACGCCCATCGCCGGCGCGGCGCTGCAGGAAGCGATAGACGTCGCCGTCATTATCAACGCGCTCCGCGCGAGCCGGTAACGGATTTAAGCGATGTAATTAAAACATAGACATGAAATTTTCAGTAGATGACGCAATTTTCCAGAAGTTTCCCAACCTTTGCATAGGTGTGGTTCTGGTAAAGAATATTGACAATTTTATCAGCAACGTCGAAATAGACAACATGCTCCGGAACGAGGAGAATAAAATAAGAGCAAGACTCGGAGGGCATGTGCTCTCACAGGAGCCAATGATACGATGCTGGCGGGAAGCTTACGCTTCATTCGGCGCAAAGCCGTCGGATAACTTAAGCTCCGTGGAGAATCTTCACAGGCGCGCGCTGAAAGGCGAAGAGCTTAGAAGCATAAACGCGCTTGTCGACATTTACAATGTTATTTCCCTTCGTCACATGCTCCCGGTTGGCGGGGAAGATACTGACAAAGTATCGGGAAACGTGACACTTTGCATAGCCGGAGAGAACGAAACGCCCGTTACGCTCCTCGGCGACAAGGAAGCGCGACCGCCTCACGCCGGGGAAGTCGTATACAAAGACAGCATTTCGGCTATATGCCGGCGCTTCAACTGGCGTGAAGCCGACAGGACAAAGCTTGACGAAAAAACGAAAAACGCGCTTCTCGTGATTGAAGGTCTGCCGCCCGCGACGAAGGCGGACGTTGCCAATGCAACGGAAGAACTGGCGTCTCTCATAAAAAAATACTGCAACGGCAGCGTTTCGACATTTATGCTGAGCAGCGCAAAGCGTGAACTGATTTTTTAGCTCACTTTTCCCGACCTCTGCTCCGTTATTTAAGCCTCAATGCAAAAGCTCATCATGCTCTTTCCTTTCTCTTCCGTCCGGCCGCAGCAAAAAGAATTCATGGACGACGTGCGCTCAGCCGTGAGCAGCGGAAGCCATCTCATCGCCAACGCTCCCACGGGCATAGGCAAGACGGCCGCTGCGCTGTCGCCTGCTCTTGAATACGCGCTGGAAAACCAGAAAACCGTCTTCTTCCTCACGCCGCGCCACAGCCAGCACGTGATTGCGCTGGAAACATTAAAAAAATTGCGCGAAAAGGCGTCGTTCCGTGTTGCTGACTTGATAGGAAAAAAGTGGCTTTGCTCCTACGACATGGACGATTTCTCGTCGTCCGAGTTCACCGATTTCTGCCATTCGTTGGTCAAGGACGAACGTTGCCCTTTTTACAAGGCGTCGCGCACAGACGACCGGACCATGACCGCACAAGCGAAAGCTGCTCTTGCGGGCATGGACGGCTTTCTGCACGCTGAAGAGTTCAAGCATCTCGTTTCCAAGAATTTCTGCGCGTACGAACTTTTAATGGAAGCGGCGCGCACCAGTTCTGTGGTAATAGCTGACTATTATCATATCTTTTCCCCGGCGCGCGCTGCGACATTGTTGCGCCTGAAAAAAGAAATGAAAGACATAATATTCATCGTTGACGAAGCGCACAACCTGCCGGCGCGCGTCCGCGACCTGATGTCCGAGAAGCTTACGTCCTTCTCTCTCGTGCGCGCCGAGGAAGAAGCGGAAAAGCACGGTCTGGGAGAGGCAAAAAGCATCGCGTCGCAGGCTTACAACGCGCTGAACGCGCTGGCGAAGGGCGAAGAAAGCTATGTGACGAAAGAAGCGTTCCTCGGCGAGATTGAAAGAAGAATAGGAAACGTAAAAACGATAATAGAAACCCTTGAAGAAGCATCGTCTTTCGTGCGGAAGAACGCGCGCAAATCTTACCTCGCGTCGCTGCTGAAATTCATAACGTCGTGGGAAGCCGCAGGCGAAGGCTACGTACGAACTATAAGAAAAGCGCCCGCGCGCACGGGCGGCACGTACGTCTCTTTGTCCTTGTCGTGCCTTGACCCGTCTCTTTTTACGAAAGAAGTCATTGAAGGCTCACATTCTACCGTGCTCATGTCCGGCACGCTCTACCCGCAGGATATGTACCGCGAAATACTGGGCGTCCCCAAGAACGTGGCGATGAAAAGCTACGATTCGCCGTTCAGGAAAGAAAACCGCCTGAATATAATATTGCCTTCCGTCACGACGAAATATTCAACGCGGAACGAAGAAAGCTACAAAAAAATCGCATCCTACGTTTCGTCATGCATTAATGCGATAAAAGGCAACTGTGCCGTATTCTTTCCGTCTTATGCATTCCGCGACGCCGTACGCGCGCTGATAAAAGTGGAGAAGCCTGTTCTTCTTGAAGAGAAAGAGGCAAACAAAGAACAGAGGCAGCAGCTGTACAACCGCTTCGTGTCACTGCATCGCACCGGCGCCGCGCTGCTCGCCGTCCAGGCAGGCTCGTTTAGTGAAGGCGTGGACATGGCAGGGGACTTCCTCAACGGTGTCATCGTTGTCGGCATCCCGCTGGAGCATCCCGACCTTGAGACGAAAGCGCTGATTGATTACTATGACACGCGCTTCGGGCGCGGCTGGGATTTCGGCTACGCTTATCCCGCGATGATACGCAGCATACAGGCCGCCGGCCGCTGTATAAGAACGGAGAACGACCGCGGAGTGTGCGTCTTCATGGACCAGCGTTTTCTCTGGTCAAACTACAGGAAAGTTTTTCCCGCTGACTTGCGCTTCGTCGTGACGGATGCGCCGGAACAGGAGATACGCGCATTTTGGAGGAAGCCGGAATAGACTATTTCACGGTTTCCATCCTTTGCGAACCATATCCTTGAATTTCTGCCCACTCATTTTACTTTTCACTACACCAAACATGTTTGTGAGGTCTGCTGCTTGCCCGATGCGAATGTATTGTTTAACGAAATTTTCAGTAGAAAGGAATAATGGTTGCGGAAGCGCATTCCACATGAACCATCCGATTTCTTCGCACTTATCAGGCTCACATATCCTCGCTTCGCCGCTTTTCCAGTCGGAATACATGAAAATCGTCACATAATGCTTCCCTTCGGGAAAGAAGTCATTGGTAACTCCTGCGAAACGAGTGTTTGTTAGTACAATGCCCGCCTCTTCCATGGTTTCCCGTTTTGCGCAATCCTCGAAAGTTTCCATATTTTCCAAGTGCCCGCCGGGAAAGCACCACGAGCCTTCACCGTGCGAGCCTTTCCTCCTAAGAAGCAGCACTTTATCGTCTTTTTTCACGATAACGCCGAGTCCTACTTTGGGGCGGTTCTCCTGCATCAAATTAGTGAACAATGAAAGCATTTATCCCTTCTCCGCGAATATCTGTCATGTTCTTCGTTCTCGAAGGATTGGACGGCTCGGGCATCACAACACAGGCGCATCTGCTTAAAAACTACTTGGCGAAAAAGGCGCTGCTCACCAAGGAACCGAGTGACGGCCTCATCGGCGGGCTGATAAAATCCTGTCTTCGCAAGGAGTGGAGCACATCGCCACTCGCGCTGCAGATGCTCTTCGCTGCCGACCGGGCGCATCATCTTGAGAGCGAAATAGAGCCCGCTTTGAAACAGGGAAAGATAGTAATCAGCGACCGCTACATGCTTTCTACGTATGCCTTCGGCGCCGTCGGCGTTGACATCGCAACGATAAAGGCGATAAACGCTTCTTTCAGAAAGCCCGACGCTACGATATTCATAGACACGCCGCCCGACGTGTGCGTTACGAGAATGAGCGAGTCCCGCCAGCACGTCGAGCTGTTCGAGGAGCTGGACAAACTTAGGAAGATACGGGAGAATTATATACGCTATATCGGGGAATTCCCGGACGCCCATATAATAGACGGCAACCGCCCCATGGAAGAAGTGCATGAGGACGTAAAGAAGGCGCTTAAGCTCTGACCGAAGAATAACCGGACAATATCATCCCGAACTCGACGTTCATCATTATGGCATATGAGCCTCCTTCCATCAGTTCTGTCAGCGCCTGCCTTAAGTTTGAGCGTGGCGTGTCCGGCCGGCAGTTTATCACTCTTTGCATTTGCTCGTACGGGACACCGTCCAGTTTGTGCGCAGCGACAAGCCCAAGCTGCATTGCAACGATTTCCGGTTCCCCTGATTCGAGGGCAAACTCGTAGAAAGGAATGGCATTCCGTGCCTGTAAGTATACGAGTGTGTTGTCTTTAACCGTCATTTTGATTTTCTCAACGAAAAGGATAAAAATAGATAGTATTATGGATGAAACGGGGAAAGAACTTCTTGCACAAGGCTTAATTTTCAACGGGCGGGTTCTTTTCAGTCTTTACTTATTCGTCGTTTAGTTAGGAAGTGACCCGCCTTTGCTTACTGCATCGTTTTCGCTGTGTAATCATGAGAATCAATCTCCGAGCGCTCCGCGGCCTGCCGGTATTTTACCGTCTATACTCCCTGACGCAAGATGCTGCTCCGCCTTGGGCAGGAGCGCTTTCAGCTTCTCCAGCGCGCGCTTTGAGAGCCTTTTGGCATCTGTGTCGCCCGGCACTATTTCCACGTATTTTACCGTTTTTCTTGCCGCGGTTTCCAGCGGCACGACTGAGACCCTGCCGTTGATTATCGTGCACGCCAGCGCAAGCTTCGTGGAATTCGCGTAGTTTTTCTTTCCTTCAATCATGAACGAGCCTTTCGTTATGTGCTCGCCGGACGGCGGGCTTTTTGTCACCTGCTCCGGCGTTATCCAGTAAACGTTCACCGAGCCCAGCCCCATTGCCCACGCCTTTGAATAGCACGCAGTGAACTGCGCCGCTTCCTTTATCGACTGCTCCGTAACAGAAGGCGCGTCGCCCGGCTTTATCACTACAAAAGGCGAGCCGTGTATTTCCGCGTGCAGGACGACGTCCCTCGTTTCCGTATGTTTCTTTATCAACGACTCGTTGCTCTCGGCATCTTTGCCGCCGACGCACAGAAAGCCGTCCGACGTGAAGAAGTGCCTGTATTTGTGGTACCACTCCTTTTTCTCTTCCTTCACGCGCTGCTTCGCGCTTATCGCGTCCAGCTTTTCAAGCACGTTGCCCATCTCTTTCGCCGTGTTTCTGGATTTCGCCGCGTAGAATTTAGCCCGCTCGTACATGTTGCCTATATTCTTTTCCATGCTCTTGGCAAGTGAAAGCTCTATTCCTTCCGACTCCATGCGCACGGTTATCGTCCCTTTTTTTTCGTCAATCGAAACCACGCCACTGAGCAGCGCCGTGGCGTCCCGCAGCTTTTTCGCGCTCCTTAGCGCCGTGGCGTCCTTCAGCAGCGCGTCCGCCTCGGAAAAATTACGCTTGAGTATCTCGGCCCTTCTTTTCTGTTCTGCGCCCTGCGCCACGAACTCGTCCATTCTTTTCCTCTGCTGCTCGAGTATCCGTTTCTGCGCCTCTTTCTTTTCTTCGTACGGGTCCTGTTTTTTTTCAAAAGAGTACAGTCTTGCAAGCGCTTCCGAGAACGTGCCTGCGGGAACGGTTTCGCGGCTGCCGTACATCTTCATCCCGAAAGGTATCGCATCCTCGTATCCGCTACTGCCTTTCACAAGAAAGGCTTCCGTCTTGCGCGTAAAAAACGATTCCACGACGCCTGCCAGTCTTCTCGTTCCGTCGCTGTCAAGAGACCCTTCCTTCACTCCTGCTTCATGCATAGCCTCGCGCGCATATTTGCCCAGCCCGTTGACGACCAGCGTTTTTTCAACGCCGCCCTGCGCTTCCCGTTCCAATGTAGCCGGATCGCGTATGTCCCTGCTTTCGGGAAACGAATATTTCTTCCTGGGTATTATCACGCGGTCCTTCCACTTCTGGAATTCCGCCGGCATTATCGTGACCCAGTCCTTGTCGGTGAGGATGAAGTTCCCCTTGTGAAAAAGCTCGATCACCAGCCGCGCATCTTCCGTTTCTATAACCACTATGCGGTCCGTGCCGTGCTGATAAACAGACTTTATGATTTTGTTCTTAAGATGCTTTCGCAAAATCATGGCGAAGTTCGTAGGGCCTCCAAAATCCTTTCGTTCCTTTGCGAGAAAGCATGCGCCCGGAAAAGCGCGTATATCCATCCCGCCCGCGTTCAGCGCCAGCTCTTTGTCCGCGTAATATATTTTTCCTATGTGCGCGCCTTCCACGCTTCTGAGTTCGCGCACGGCGTGCGCTATCTCAAAGCTTGTCATCGCTTTGTCTGTCATTTTTGTTGCCCATTTTTTTTATTTCGTCGGCCTTCGCGCCGAAATACTCCTCGAAGTGTTTCGTAGTCGAAAGCACTTTCGTTCTTGAACGCTTGTCGGCTTTCACGAAGCCGCGCACCGCGAGCTCTTTCACGTATTCGTATGTCCTGTTCCCGACTATCTTCACTATGTCCGCCTGTCCTATGGGCTGGTGGTAAGCAATTATGGACAGCACCCGCAGCACGCCGCGAGACAAGTCCGCGTGCGGCGTGAGATGTGAAACATGTCCGGCATATTCGTGCTTCACGATGAGCTTGTATCCGCCTGCCTCGAACAACCTCAAGCCGGATTCCTCTGTGTTATATTTGTTCTTCAGGCTCTCCAGTATTCTTTCGAGCTCTTCGCGCCTCGCGCCACTTGCCTTTTCCAGCTCTTCGAAGCTTATCGGGTCTATCGCCGTAAAAAGCATCGCCTCCACGAGCGCCGTTTTGTTCATTCCATCAGCCTTATCTTTATATCCGCGAACATCTCTTCCTGTTCGCAATAAATTTTCCCGCGTGACATCAGGTAGAGCATCGCCATGAACGCCTCCACTATGCCCTTCCTTGTCCAGTCCGGGACTATTTCCCTGAAAGACATGACGTTGCCCCTTCCCACTATCCTGTTGTATATGCGCGTTATCCGTGCCTCTATGTCCTCCTCCGGCTCTATGAATTTCTCAACGCGCTCGTGCAGCCGAATCTTCCGTTCTTCCTTGCGTTCGCGGAACTCCACCGCCTTGCTAAGCGCGTTCACGAGCTCCGCCAGTGTCACGCGCCGCGTCGGCTTCCTCATCATGGGCGGCGTCAGCTGCGGCACGTTGCTTATGTCCAGAGGCGGAATTGTTTCCCCTGTTATTCCCTTTTCCTCTACTTCTTCTGCAAGCATTGTTTCGCACTTCATGCGCAGCAGTATCGCCGCAACGAGAATGAATCTGCCGGGAACGCGGAAGTCGAACTGCCGCATTTTTTCAAGGTATTTCATGAATCCGTCCGCCAGCCGCGATATGTCTATATCCAGAGGGTCGAGCCCTTCGTCCACCGTTATGGCTGCGAGCACGTCTTGCAGGTCGTGCCCGCCTATGATTGTCATTATCAGCTTCGCATCGTCTATCATGCTTCCACCGGTAGCTTCACGCTGAATACCTTTGATACGCCTTCTTCCATGCTCACGCCAAAGACTTTGTCCGCTTCCTGTATCGTAAAGTCATTGTGTGATATCATTATGAACTGCTTTTCCTTCGAGTATTTTTTCACCAGCTCGACAATCTTCTTCGTATTCGCCTTGTCCAGGGCGGCATCCACCTCGTCCAGCACATAGAAAGGCGAGCCGTAATGCTCCATTATACCGAACAGGAACGAAAGCGAGGTTAACGTTTTTTCGCCGCCGGACATGGAATCCAGATTCAGCACTTTCTTGTTTTCCGGCGACGCCTCTATGAGAAGCCCGGAGTCGATGTTGTTTTCCTCCTCAAGCCGCAGTTGCCCGAAGCCTCCTGTCAGGTCGCGGTATATCCGGGAATAATTTTTCGCTATCTCCGTGAACGTCTCCATGAACTTGTCGTGCCTTCTCTTTTCCACTTCCTCCACGACGCGCAGCACGGAAGCTTTCTCCTCCGTCAGCTTGTCAAGTTTCGCCTTTATCTCGTTGAACTCGACCGCCACAACGTTATAGTCCTCTATGGCTTTCATGTTCACAGGGCCCAGCTTGTTTATCTCTATCATCGCGCGGCGTATCTTCTCCTGCAGCTCTTCCTCCGCCAGCTCGTAGAAGTCCTTTATCTGCTTGAATTCCTGCATGTCCAGTTTCAGCTGGTCCAGCGTTGCCTCAAGCCGCGCCTTCTCTATTTTTAAGTTGCCCAGTTTCGCCTGCGCAATGCTCCGCTCGTTGAATATCGATACCCGCGCCGCCTTCATCTCACCCAGCTTCTGCTCCAGCGACGCTTTCCTGTCCCGGAGGCTCTTCACCTCGTCGCTCTCGCTCGCCATCTCGCCCTGCAGTTTTTTCAGCTCTTCCGCCATCAAGCGCATCTCTTCCTCCAGCCCCTCGTTTTCTTCTTCAAGCTGCCGTATCTTGTCGCTGTAATCAGCCCGCTGCTTCTTCGCATAGAACCCGCCTATCATCGCGCCGGACGTCTCCACTAAGTCGCCGTCCAGCGTCAC